>NZ_JBSIBZ010000041.1:0-74920 GCF_058245575.1 Streptomyces sp. UF-297
GTCGTACGGGCATCTCCGCGTCTGCGGGGGCGTTGGCGGGGTCCTGGACCGGCCGGTCCGCCGCAGAGCCGCAGGGGTGGATCCGCGGGGCCGCTCCGGTCCGCCCGCGGGGGTGGGACGCGCAGGGGGGACGGCGTATGGAGCCGCGCGCGGGTGGGGTACCCTCTTCTGCTCGATTGGCGGTCGACATGACCCGTATGGCACACTGTCCAGGTTGCTCGGTTGAGTGCCGATGCTGCGCGCCTCCCGCCGGGAGGACTGGAAGCGAGTCCCAGGTATTCGTCGCCTCTTATCAGGGGCGGAAGTACGGGAATCTTCCGGGAAGCGTCAGCGGGGTGCCTCGGCCAGGCGCCCGGTGGGTGTTCTTCCCCCGCCTTCTCCTTCTTGAAGGATTCCCCTGTGGGGATTCACGTAGAAGGGGTGCGACACGCCCGACCGCGTGGGTCGGAGGCAGGACCGTGCTTCTCCCGAAGCGCAGCGCACCGGGTCCCAGAGCGTTACGAGAGACAGGACTACGAAGTAGCCATGGCGGGACAGAAGATCCGCATCCGGCTCAAGGCCTACGACCACGAGGTCATCGACAGCTCGGCGAAGAAGATCGTCGAGACGGTGACCCGCACTGGTGCGTCGGTCGCGGGCCCGGTGCCGCTGCCCACTGAAAAGAACGTGTACTGCGTCATCAAGTCGCCGCACAAGTACAAGGACTCGCGCGAGCACTTCGAGATGCGCACGCACAAGCGCCTGATCGACATTCTCGACCCGACGCCCAAGACCGTTGACTCGCTGATGCGCCTGGACCTTCCGGCCGGCGTTGACATCGAGATCAAGCTCTGAGAGGCGCAGTAGAGATGGCTAAGCAGATCAAGGGCATCCTGGGCGAGAAGCTCGGCATGACCCAGGTCTGGGACGAGAACAACCGTGTCGTCCCGGTCACTGTGGTCAAGGCCGGCCCCTGCGTCGTTACCCAGGTGCGCACCAATGACCAGGACGGTTACGACTCCGTCCAGATCGCCTTCGGCGAGATCGACCCGCGCAAGGTGAACAAGCCCCTCAAGGGCCACTTCGCCAAGGCCGACGTCACCCCCCGTCGTCACCTCGTCGAGGTCCGTACCGCTGACGCCAGCGAGTACACCCTCGGCCAGGAGCTGACCGCTGAGACCTTCGAGTCCGGCGTCAAGGTCGACGTGACCGGCAAGAGCAAGGGCAAGGGCTTCGCCGGTGTCATGAAGCGTCATGGCTTCCACGGCGGCAAGGCCTCCCACGGTGCCCACCGCGTGCACCGCAAGCCGGGCTCCATCGGTGGCTGCGCCACCCCGGGCCGCGTGTTCAAGGGCATGCGGATGGCCGGCCGTATGGGCAATGAGCGGGTCACCACCCAGAACCTGACCGTCCACGCCGTTGACGCGGAGAAGGGTCTGCTGCTCATCAAGGGCGCAGTTCCTGGTCCGAACGGCGGCCTCGTCCTGGTCCGTACCGCGGCCAAGGGGGCCTGAGGTAACCGATGAGCACCATTGACATCCTTTCGCCGGCAGGCGACAAGGCCGGGACCGTCGAGCTCCCCTCGGAGATCTTCGACGCCAAGGTCAGCGTTCCGCTGATCCACCAGGTCGTTGTCGCGCAGCTGGCCGCTGCCCGTCAGGGCACGCACAAGACCAAGACTCGTGGCGAGGTCCGCGGCGGTGGCAAGAAGCCGTACCGCCAGAAGGGCACCGGCCGCGCGCGCCAGGGTTCGACCCGTGCGCCGCAGTTCGCCGGCGGTGGCATCGTCCACGGCCCCGTGCCGCGTGACTACTCCCAGCGGACCCCGAAGAAGATGAAGGCCGCCGCCCTGCGCGGTGCCCTCACCGACCGGGCCCGCAACAGCCGCATCCACGTCGTCTCCGGCGTGGTCGAGGGCCAGGTCTCCACCAAGGCCGCCAAGGCTCTCCTCGGCAAGGTCAGCGAGCGCAAGAACGTGCTCCTGGTCGCCGAGCGCGCCGACGAGGCCGCGTGGCTGTCCGCCCGCAACCTGCCCCAGGTTCACATCCTGGAGCCGGGCCAGCTGAACACGTACGACGTGCTCGTCTCCGACGACGTGGTCTTCACCAAGGCCGCCTTCGAGTCCTTCGTGTCTGGCCCCAAGGCCGTTGAGACCGAAGGGAGCGACGCCTGATGACTGAGGCCGTCGTCACCAGCAAGACCTTCTCGGACCCGCGCGACATTCTCGTCAAGCCGGTCGTCTCGGAGAAGAGCTACGCGCTGCTGGACGAGAACAAGTACACGTTCATCGTCGCGCCCGGCGCCAACAAGACCCAGATCAAGCAGGCCGTCGAGGCGGTCTTCTCGGTCAAGGTCACCGGGGTCAACACGATCAACCGGCAGGGCAAGCGCAAGCGCACCCGCACCGGTTTCGGTAAGCGCGCCAACACCAAGCGCGCCATCGTGACCCTCGCCGAGGGCGACCGTATCGACATCTTCGGCGGCCCGGTCTCCTAACGGAGTCCGAGTCGTCCGGAATCGGACGAGGACTGAGAAATGGGTATCCGCAAGTACAAGCCGACGACCCCGGGCCGTCGTGGCTCCAGCGTCGCCGACTTTGTCGAGATCACGCGGTCCACGCCGGAGAAGTCGCTGGTCCGCCCCCTGCACAGCAAGGGCGGCCGTAACAACGCCGGTCGTGTGACCGTTCGCCACCAGGGCGGTGGCCACAAGCGCGCCTACCGAGTGATCGACTTCCGTCGTCACGACAAGGACGGCGTGCCGGCCAAGGTCGCGCACATCGAGTACGACCCCAACCGCACCGCGCGCATCGCGCTGCTGCACTACGCAGACGGCGAGAAGCGCTACATCATCGCTCCCCGCGGCCTCGGCCAGGGTGACCGGATTGAGAACGGCCCTGGCGCCGACATCAAGCCCGGCAACAACCTGCCGCTGCGCAACATCCCCGTGGGTACGACCATCCACGCCATCGAGCTGCGGCCCGGCGGCGGCGCGAAGTTCGCCCGCTCCGCGGGTGCCTCCGTGCAGCTGCTGGCGAAGGAGGGCTCCATGGCCCACCTTCGTATGCCCTCCGGCGAGATCCGTCTGGTCGACGTCCGCTGCCGCGCCACTGTCGGCGAGGTCGGCAACGCCGAGCAGTCGAACATCAACTGGGGCAAGGCCGGCCGTATGCGCTGGAAGGGCGTCCGCCCGACCGTGCGTGGTGTCGTGATGAACCCGGTCGACCACCCGCACGGTGGTGGTGAGGGCAAGACCTCCGGTGGTCGCCACCCGGTCTCGCCCTGGGGCAAGAAGGAGGGTCGTACTCGCTCGCCGAAGAAGGCCAGCAACAAGTACATCGTCCGCCGCCGCAAGACGAACAAGAAGCGCTAGGAGCGGGTTTAGATGCCGCGCAGTCTCAAGAAGGGGCCCTTCGTCGACGGCCACCTCATCAAGAAGGTGGATGTCCAGAACGAAGCCGGCACCAAGAACGTCATCAAGACCTGGTCCCGCCGCTCCATGATCGTCCCGGCCATGCTCGGCCACACGATCGCGGTGCACGACGGCCGCAAGCACGTCCCGGTGTTCGTCACCGAGTCGATGGTCGGCCACAAGCTCGGCGAGTTTGCGCCGACCCGCACCTTCCGCGGCCACGAGAAGGACGACCGCAAGTCGCGGCGTCGCTGATCGGCGGAGTGCGAAGACTATGACTGACACCGAAGGGACAACCATGGAAGCCAGGGCCCAGGCACGCTACGTGCGTGTCACGCCCATGAAGGCCCGCCGCGTGGTGGACCTTGTCCGTGGCATGGATGCCACGGAGGCCCAGGCGGTCCTGCGTTTCGCCCCGCAGGCCGCGTCTGTGCCGGTCGGCAAGGTGCTGGACAGCGCCATTGCCAACGCCGCGCACAACTACGACCACACGGACGCCTCCTCGCTGTACATCAGCGAGGCGTACGTCGACGAGGGCCCGACCCTGAAGCGGTTCCGTCCGCGTGCCCAGGGCCGTGCCTACCGGATCCGCAAGCGGACCAGCCACATCACCGTGGTCGTCAGCAGCAAGGAAGGAACCCGGTAATGGGCCAGAAGGTAAACCCGCACGGGTTCCGGCTCGGCATCACCACCGACTTCAAGTCGCGTTGGTACGCCGACAAGCTGTACAAGGACTACGTCAAGGAAGACGTCGCCATTCGTCGCATGATGACGAAGGGCATGGAGCGCGCCGGTATCTCGAAGGTTGAGATCGAGCGCACCCGTGAGCGCGTCCGCGTTGACATCCACACCGCTCGTCCGGGCATCGTCATCGGCCGCCGCGGCGCCGAGGCGGACCGCATCCGCGGCGAGCTGGAGAAGCTGACCGGCAAGCAGGTCCAGCTGAACATCCTCGAGGTCAAGAACCCCGAGACCGACGCTCAGCTGGTGGCCCAGGCCGTCGCCGAGCAGCTGTCCTCCCGCGTCTCCTTCCGTCGCGCCATGCGTAAGAGCATGCAGTCGACGATGAAGGCCGGCGCCAAGGGCATCAAGATCCAGTGTGGCGGTCGTCTCGGCGGCGCCGAGATGTCCCGCTCGGAGTTCTACCGCGAGGGCCGTGTGCCCCTGCACACGCTCCGTGCGAACGTCGACTACGGCTTCTTCGAGGCCCGTACGACCTTCGGCCGCATCGGTGTGAAGGTCTGGATCTACAAGGGCGACGTCAAGAACATCGCCGAGGTTCGCGCCGAGAACGCCGCCGCCCGTGCGGGCAACCGCCCGGCCCGTGGCGGCGGCAACGACCGCCCGCGCCGCGGTGGCGAGCGTGGCGGCCGTGGCCGCAAGCCGCAGCAGCAGAACGCCGCTGCCGAGGCCCCCAAGGCCGAGGCCGCTGCCGCTGCTCCGGCGGAGACCCCCGGAACGGAGGCCTGACCGACATGCTGATCCCTCGCAGGGTCAAGCACCGCAAGCAGCACCACCCCAAGCGCAACGGCATGGCCAAGGGTGGCACCGAGCTGGCCTTCGGTGAGTACGGCATCCAGGCCGTGACTCCGGCCTACGTGACGAACCGGCAGATCGAGTCCGCTCGTATCGCCATGACCCGTCACATCAAGCGTGGCGGCAAGGTGTGGATCAACATCTACCCCGACCGTCCGCTGACGAAGAAGCCGGCCGAGACCCGCATGGGTTCCGGTAAGGGTTCTCCGGAGTGGTGGGTCGCGAACGTCAAGCCCGGTCGGGTGATGTTCGAGCTGTCCTTCCCGAATGAAAAGGTTGCTCGCGAGGCGCTGACCCGCGCCGCGCACAAGCTTCCGATGAAGTGCCGCATCGTGCGGCGCGAGGCAGGTGAGTCGTGATGGCGGCCGGTACCAAGGCGACCGAGCTGCGCGAGCTGAACAACGAGGACCTCGTTGCCAAGCTTCGTGAGGCCAAGGAGGAGCTGTTCAACCTCCGCTTCCAGGCGGCGACCGGACAGCTCGAGAACCACGGCCGGCTGAAGGCCGTCCGCAAGGACATCGCCCGGATCTACACCCTGATGCGTGAGCGCGAGCTCGGCATCGAGACGGTGGAGAGCGCCTGATGAGCGAGAAGAATGTGACTGAGACGAACGAGCAGCGCGGCTTCCGCAAGACCCGCGAGGGTCTCGTCGTCAGCGACAAGATGGACAAGACCGTCGTCGTCGCTGTCGAGGACCGCGTCAAGCACGCGCTGTACGGCAAGGTCATCCGCCGTACGAACAAGCTCAAGGCGCACGACGAGCAGAACGCCGCGGGTGTCGGCGACCGCGTCCTCCTCATGGAGACCCGGCCGCTGTCCGCGACGAAGCGCTGGCGCGTCGTCGAGATCCTCGAGAAGGCCAAGTAATTCCTGCGGGATTTCCGCAGGACAGTTCCGCCAGGCTCGGCGAGGGGCACTGAGGTGTCCCTCGCCGGGAACCGGCAGACGATCAGGAGATAGACGTGATCCAGCAGGAGTCGCGACTGCGTGTCGCCGACAACACTGGTGCGAAGGAAATCCTTTGCATCCGTGTTCTCGGTGGTTCCGGTCGCCGCTACGCGGGCATCGGTGACGTCATCGTCGCCACCGTCAAGGATGCGATCCCCGGTGGCAACGTGAAGAAGGGTGACGTCGTCAAGGCGGTCATCGTTCGCACCGTCAAGGAGCGCCGCCGTCCCGACGGCTCGTACATCCGCTTCGACGAGAACGCGGCCGTCATCCTCAAGAACGATGGCGACCCCCGCGGCACCCGTATCTTCGGCCCCGTGGGCCGTGAGCTGCGCGAGAAGAAGTTCATGAAGATCATCTCGCTCGCGCCGGAGGTGCTGTAACCGATGAAGATCAAGAAGGGCGACCTGGTCCAGGTCATCACCGGTAAGGACAAGGGCAAGCAGGGCAAGGTCATCCAGGCCTTCCCCCGCGAGGACCGCGTCCTGGTCGAGGGTGTCAACCGGGTCAAGAAGCACACCAAGGCCGGCCAGACCGCTCGTGGTTCGAAGACCGGCGGCATCGTGACGACCGAGGCCCCCATCCACGTCAGCAACGTGCAGCTGGTTGTGGAGAAGGACGGCCAGAAGGTTGTCACCCGCGTCGGATACCGCTTCGACGACGAGGGCAACAAGATCCGCGTTGCCAAGCGGACCGGTGAGGACATCTGATGACTGCCACCACCAACGCGCCGCGTCTCAAGACGCGCTACCGCGAAGAGATCGCCGGGAAGCTGCAGGAAGAGTTCTCCTACGAGAACGTCATGCAGATCCCCGGTCTGACCAAGATCGTGGTCAACATGGGTGTGGGCGACGCCGCCCGCGACTCCAAGCTGATCGAGGGCGCCATCCGCGACCTCACCACGATCACCGGCCAGAAGCCGGCCGTCACCAAGGCCCGTAAGTCCATCGCGCAGTTCAAGCTGCGCGAGGGCCAGCCGATCGGTGCCCACGTCACCCTCCGCGGTGACCGCATGTGGGAGTTCCTGGACCGCCTGCTGTCGCTCGCGCTTCCGCGCATCCGCGACTTCCGTGGTCTGTCCCCGAAGCAGTTCGACGGTCGGGGCAACTACACCTTCGGTCTCACGGAGCAGGTCATGTTCCACGAGATCGACCAGGACAAGATCGACCGGACGCGGGGCATGGACATCACCGTGGTTACCACGGCGTCCAACGACGACGAGGGCCGTGCCCTGCTTCGTCACCTCGGCTTCCCGTTCAAGGAGAACTGACCGTGGCGAAGAAGGCTCTGATCGCTAAGGCGGCCCGCAAGCCGAAGTTCGCTGTGCGCGCGTACACGCGTTGCCAGCGCTGCGGCCGGCCGCACTCCGTCTACCGCAAGTTCGGCCTGTGCCGCGTGTGCCTTCGTGAGATGGCTCACCGTGGCGAGCTGCCGGGCGTGACCAAGAGCTCCTGGTAATCCCCTAGTTGGGATTCCGGAGTCTCTCGGTAAGCATCTGGTCTGCGGGAGCCCACCCCTTCATCACCTAGAGTGGAAGGGTTGGGCGCCCGCCGCCCAGGAACGACTTACTACGCCGTAGGTCCCCGTGCCGCACCCGTCCCGCCCATGAGCGGGGAGAGGGATGGCACAGATAGGAAACCCCGGCGAGAGAGGCCGAAGGCCAATTCATGACCATGACTGATCCCATCGCAGACATGCTCACCCGTCTGCGGAACGCGAACTCGGCGTACCACGACACCGTCGTGATGCCGCACAGCAAGATCAAGTCGCACATCGCGGAGATCCTCCAGCAGGAGGGTTACATCACCGGCTGGAAGGTCGAGGACGCTGAGGTCGGCAAGAACCTCACCCTCGAGCTGAAGTTCGGCCCGAACCGTGAGCGCTCGATCGCCGGCATCAAGCGCATCTCGAAGCCGGGTCTGCGTGTTTACGCGAAGTCCACCAACCTGCCGAAGGTCCTCGGCGGCCTGGGCGTGGCGATCATCTCCACGTCCCACGGTCTCCTGACCGGCCAGCAGGCGCAGAAGAAGGGCGTGGGTGGGGAAGTCCTCGCCTACGTCTGGTAACCCGGGAACGGAGGAATAGCTAATGTCGCGTATTGGCAAGCTGCCCATCCAGGTTCCCGCTGGTGTGGACGTCACCATCGATGGCCGCACGGTCCAGGTGAAGGGTCCCAAGGGCACCCTTTCCCACACCGTCGCCGCGCCCATCGAGGTCGCCAAGGGTGAGGACGGCGTCATCAGCGTCACCCGCCCGAACGACGAGCGTCAGAACAAGGCCCTGCACGGCCTGTCCCGCACGCTGGTGGCGAACATGATCACCGGCGTGACCCAGGGCTACAGCAAGGCGCTCGAGATCAGCGGTGTCGGTTACCGCGTTCAGGCGAAGGGCTCCAACCTGGAGTTCTCCCTGGGCTACAGCCACCCGATCCTGATCGAGGCCCCGGAGGGCATCTCCTTCAAGGTCGAGTCGCCCACGAAGCTGAGCGTCGAGGGCATCGACAAGCAGAAGGTCGGCGAGGTCGCCGCCAACATCCGCAAGCTTCGCAAGCCCGACCCCTACAAGGCCAAGGGCGTGAAGTACGCGGGTGAGGTCATCCGCCGCAAGGTCGGAAAGGCTGGTAAGTAAGCCATGGCATACGGTGTGAAGATCGCCAAGGGCGACGCTTACAAGCGTGCCGCCGCGAAGCGGCGCCACATCCGCATCCGTAAGCGGATTTCGGGTACCCCGGAGCGTCCGCGTCTGGTCGTGACGCGGTCCAACCGCGGCATCACCGCTCAGGTCATCGACGACATCGCGGGCCACACGCTGGCCAGCGCGTCGACCCTGGACGCGTCGATCCGCGGTGGCGAGGGCGACAAGAGCGCCCAGGCCAAGAAGGTCGGCGCCCTGGTCGCCGAGCGTGCCAAGGCCGCCGGTGTCGAGGCAGTCGTGTTCGACCGTGGTGGCAAGCAGTACGCCGGGCGGATTGCCGCTCTGGCCGACGCCGCCCGCGAAGCCGGGCTGAAGTTCTAAGCCCCGGTTCCGTAGCTAGCGGACGTAACAGAGAGAGGTAAATCCAATGGCTGGACCCCAGCGCCGCGGAAGCGGTGCCGGTGGCGGCGAGCGGCGGGACCGTAAGGACCGGCGGGACGGCGGCGCAGCTGCCGAGAAGACCGCCTACGTCGAGCGTGTTGTCGCAATCAACCGCGTCGCCAAGGTTGTGAAGGGTGGTCGTCGCTTCAGCTTCACCGCGCTGGTCGTGGTGGGCGACGGTGACGGCACCGTCGGTGTCGGTTACGGCAAGGCCAAGGAGGTGCCGGCCGCCATCGCCAAGGGTGTAGAGGAGGCCAAGAAGCACTTCTTCAAGGTCCCCCGTATCGCGGGCACCATCCCTCACCCCATCCAGGGCGAGAAGGCTGCGGGCGTCGTCCTGCTCAAGCCGGCTTCCCCCGGTACCGGTGTTATCGCCGGTGGCCCGGTGCGCGCCGTTCTGGAGTGCGCGGGCATCCACGACGTGCTGAGCAAGTCGCTCGGTTCGTCGAACCCGATCAACATCGTGCACGCCACGGTGACCGCGCTTCAGGGCCTGCAGCGCCCCGAGGAGATCGCGGCCCGTCGTGGCCTGCCGCTGGAGGACGTTGCTCCCGCCGCTCTGCTGCGGGCGCGTGCAGGGGTGAACGCGTAATGGCGCGCCTCAAGATCACGCAGACGAAGTCCTACATCGGCAGCAAGCAGAACCACCGCGACACCCTTCGTTCGCTGGGCCTGAAGAAGCTCAACGACGTGGTTGTCAAGGAGGACCGCCCCGAGTTCCGCGGAATGGTGCACACCGTCCGTCACCTCGTGACGGTCGAGGAGGTCGACTGACATGGCGGAGAACAACCCGCTGAAGGTCCACAACCTCCGGCCCGCCCCGGGCGCCAAGACCGCCAAGACCCGTGTGGGTCGTGGTGAGGCGTCCAAGGGTAAGACCGCTGGTCGTGGTACCAAGGGCACGAAGGCCCGCTACCAGGTTCCGGAGCGCTTCGAGGGTGGGCAGATGCCCCTCCACATGCGCCTCCCGAAGCTGAAGGGCTTCAAGAACCCCGCCCACAAGCAGTTCCAGGTCGTGAACCTGGCCAAGCTGGCCGAGCTCTACCCGCAGGGTGGCGAGGTTACGGTGACCGACCTGGTCGCCAAGGGCGCGGTGCGCAAGAACGAGCTCGTCAAGGTCCTGGGCCAGGGCGAGATCTCCGTGGCGCTGCAGGTGACGGTCGACGCCGTCTCCGGCTCCGCCAAGGAGAAGATTGCCGCCGCCGGCGGCAGCGTCACCGAGCTCATCTGAACTCAGTGACGCAATCAACCGGGGATGCCCAGTAATTGGGGCATCCCCGGTTGGTCGTTCCAAGGGGGGCACGTGCGCCGGTAAGGTGGCGTGCACTGTTGCTGTAATTTCCGGGGGTACCCTCGGGCCCGCCGCGTGGTCTGTGCCTGCGCGGTTCTTTGACCGATTTGTATTCGTCGATCCTCAAGACCGTTACCTCTCGCTCGTCAAGGCGGGAGGCGCAGGAGGCACCGTGCTCACCGCGTTCGCCCGAGCGTTCAAGACGCCCGACCTGCGCAAAAAGCTGCTGTTCACGTTGGGGATCATCCTGATCTTCCGGCTCGGCGCGCACGTCCCGGTACCCGGGGTGAACTACTCGAACGTCGAGACCTGCATGAAGGCGGCAGGTTCCAACAGCGGGCTCTTCGGCCTGGTGAACATGTTCAGCGGCGGCGCGCTGCTGCAGATCACGATCTTCGCGCTGGGGATCATGCCGTACATCACGGCGAGCATCATCCTCCAGCTGCTGACCGTCGTGATCCCACGACTCGAAGCCCTCAAGAAGGAGGGGCAGTCAGGGCAGGCCAAGATCACGCAGTACACGCGTTATCTGACGGTCGCGCTGGCGATCCTGCAGGGTACGGGCCTGGTGGCGACCGCCAAGAGCGGCGCCCTCTTCCAGGGCTGCCCGGTGGCGACCGAGATCGTGCCGAGCGACTCCCTGTTCACCACGATCACGATGGTCATCACGATGACCGCCGGCACCGGCCTGATCATGTGGCTCGGTGAGCTGGTCACCGACCGCGGTATCGGCAACGGCATGTCGATCCTGATGTTCGTCTCGATCGCCGCGACCTTCCCCGGCGCGCTGTGGGGCATCAAGCTCTCCGGCAAGCTGGCCGACGGCTGGATCGAGTTCATCGCCGTCATCCTGGTCGGCCTGGCGATGGTCGCTCTGGTGGTCTTCGTCGAGCAGGCGCAGCGCCGCATCCCTGTGCAGTACGCGAAGCGCATGATCGGGCGCCGTTCCTACGGCGGTACGTCCACCTACATCCCGCTCAAGGTGAACCAGGCGGGCGTCATCCCCGTCATCTTCGCCTCGTCGCTGCTCTACATCCCGGCGCTGATCGCTCAGTTCAGCGGCTCGAAGGCGACGTGGGCACAGTGGATCAGCGCCAACTTCGTCAAGGGCGACCACCCGATCTACATCATCACGTACTTCCTCCTGATCGTCTTCTTCGCCTTCTTCTACGTCGCGATTTCCTTCAACCCTGAGGAAGTTGCCGACAACATGAAGAAGTATGGTGGCTTCATCCCGGGCATCCGGGCTGGTCGTCCGACGGCCGAGTACCTCAGCTACGTGCTCAACCGGATCACGTGGCCGGGCTCGCTGTATCTGGGCCTGATTGCGCTCGTACCAACAGTGGCGTTGGTGCTGTTCAACGCGAACCAGAACTTCCCGTTCGGCGGGACGAGCATCCTGATCATCGTGGGTGTGGGTCTGGAGACCGTGAAGCAGATCGAGAGCCAGCTCCAGCAGCGCAACTACGAAGGGTTCCTCCGCTGATGCGAATCGTCCTCGTCGGGCCTCCCGGGGCCGGCAAGGGTACGCAGGCCGCGTACCTTGCCAAGAACCTCGCGATCCCGCACATCTCCACGGGCGACCTTTTCCGCGCCAACATGAGCCAGGGCACGCCGCTGGGCCAGCAGGCCAAGGAGTACATGAGCGCCGGACAGCTCGTGCCGGACTCGGTGACGATCGGGATGGCTGAGGACCGGATGGACCAGGAGGACGCCCAGGGCGGCTTCCTGCTGGACGGCTTCCCGCGCAACCTCGGCCAGGCCGAGGCGCTGGACGCCTACCTCAAGGGCAAGGACCTGAAGCTGGACGCCGTCCTGGACCTGGAGGTCCCCGAGGACGAGGTCGTCAAGCGGATCGCGGGCCGCCGCATCTGCCGCAACGACAGCAGCCACGTCTTCCACGTGGTCTACAACGCGCCGAAGACCGAGGGCGTGTGCGACGCCTGCGGCGGCGAGCTGTACCAGCGTGAGGACGACCGCGAGGAGACCGTCCGCAAGCGGCTGGAGGTCTACCACACGGAGACCGAGCCGATCATCGACTACTACAAGGCACAGGACCTGGTCGTCACGATCCCGGCCCTGGGCAAGGTGGACGAGGTCACGGAGCGTGCGATGGCCGCGCTCCGCAGTGGCGAGTAGCCCCGAGGCTCCTGATACGGCCGCGGTGCCCCGTAGGGCATCGCGGCCGTACTGTTGAACACGTACGAACGCGCAGCGGGTGCTGCGGTCACAGCGACGAATGAAGGCGGAAGGCGCCAGCATGGTGGAGATCAAGACCCCGGAGCAGATCGCGAAGATGCGCGAGGCGGGGCTGGTCGTCGCCGCCATCCACGCGGCGACGCGGGAGGCGGCGGTCCCCGGCGCCACCACCAAGGACCTGGACGACGTCGCCCGCAAGGTGATCGCCGAGCACGGCGCCAAGTCGAACTTCCTGGGGTACGGCGGCTTCCCCGCCACGATCTGCACGTCCGTGAACGACGTCGTGGTGCACGGCATCCCCGACGAGAACACCGTCCTGCAGAACGGCGACATCATCTCCATCGACGCCGGCGCGATCATCGACGGCTGGCACGGCGACGCCGCCTACACCGCCTTCGTCGGCTCCGGTCACTCCCCGGAGCTGGTCGAGCTGAGCCGGGTGACCGAGGAGTCCATGTGGGCGGGCATCGCGGCCGTACGCAAGGGCAACCGCCTGGTCGACATCTCCCGGGCCATCGAGGGCTACATCCGGCGCCAGCCGCGGCCCGCGAACGGCAAGTACGGCATCGTCGAGGACTACGGCGGCCACGGCATCGGCTCGCAGATGCACATGGACCCGCACCTGCTGAACTATGTCGAGCGCAAGCGCGGCCGCGGCCCCAAGCTCGTGCCGGGCTTCTGCATCGCGATCGAGCCCATGGTCAACCTGGGCACCCCCAAGACCCACGTCCTCGAGGACGACTGGACGGTCAAGTCCGACGACGGCGGCTGGTCCTCGCACTGGGAGCACTCGGTGGCGCTGACCGAGCAGGGCCCGCTGGTCCTGACCGCGGTCGACGGCGGCAAGGCCAAGCTCGCCGAGTACGGCATCGAGGCGGCGCCGGATCCGTTGGCGTAAGTGTCGGGGGCCCTGGCGTAACGATCTCGTGAGCTGGGCAATAATCGTGGATTCGTCTTTTCGTGTGCACTGACGTAGACTGACGCGTCGGCTCTCGTGCATCCGTATGCCTGCTGTTTGGCAGCCACGCGGTGCGAGAGTTGATCAAGGTAGCCGATTCGAAGGGCGAAGCGTGGCCAAGAAGCAAGGTGCCATCGAAATCGAGGGCACCGTGATCGAGTCCCTCCCGAACGCCATGTTCAAGGTGGAGCTCCAGAACGGTCACAAGGTCCTCGCGCACATCAGCGGCAAGATGCGTATGCACTACATCCGCATCCTTCCGGATGACCGGGTCGTCGTGGAGCTCTCTCCCTACGACCTGACGCGTGGCCGGATCGTCTACCGCTACAAGTAGATCTTGTCGACGCCCCGCTCCCGTGGGGTGACGGCACTGACCCGGAGAACCTCACATCCCATGAAGGTCAAGCCGAGCGTCAAGAAGATCTGCGACAAGTGCAAGGTGATCCGCCGTCACGGCCGGGTCATGGTCATCTGCGACAACCTGCGCCACAAGCAGCGCCAGGGCTGACGCACGCCGACCTGCATTTCGCAGTTCTTCGCGCGACGCGAGCAATACGTACATACGCAGGGTCCGACCAGCCACGGCTGGCGACACCTCCGGCGGGGGCCGGAGACCCGGACCGTACCGCCTCTTCTGTCTGCAGGAGGGGCCGGCGGGCGGGAATGGCCCTGCGGAAGACCCCCGAATATCAACTGGAGCCATTGAATGGCACGCGTTTCCGGTGTTGACATTCCGCGCGACAAGCGCGTGGAGGTCGCACTCACCTACGTCTTCGGTATCGGCCGCACCCTGGCGAAGCAGACGCTCGACGCCGCCGGTGTGAACCCGAACACCCGCGTTCGTGACCTGGCCGAAGAGGACCTGGTCAAGATCCGCGAGTACGTGGACGCCAACCTCAAGACCGAGGGTGACCTCCGTCGTGAGGTTCAGGCCGACATCCGCCGCAAGGTCGAGATCGGCTGCTACCAGGGTCTGCGTCACCGCCGCGGCCTGCCGGTCCACGGTCAGCGCACCAGCACGAACGCTCGTACCCGCAAGGGCCCGCGTCGCGCCATCGCCGGCAAGAAGAAGCCGGGCAAGAAGTAGTCCTCAGCAGGACGCTTACCAGCGGTCTTCGCTGTAGGACCGACCACCTCCACGGGAGTAATGAATGCCTCCGAAGGGCCGTACGGCCGGCGCCAAGAAGGTGCGCCGCAAGGAGAAGAAGAACGTCGCCCACGGGCACGCTCACATCAAGAGCACGTTCAACAACACCATCGTTTCGATCACCGACCCCACGGGCAACGTGATCTCCTGGGCCTCGGCCGGCCACGTCGGCTTCAAGGGCTCGCGCAAGTCGACCCCGTTCGCCGCGCAGATGGCCGCCGAGTCGGCTGCCCGCCGCGCGCAGGAGCACGGCATGCGCAAGGTCGACGTGTTCGTCAAGGGTCCCGGCTCCGGCCGTGAGACCGCGATCCGCTCCCTCCAGGCCACCGGCCTTGAGGTGGGTTCGATCCAGGACGTCACGCCGACTCCGCACAACGGCTGCCGCCCTCCCAAGCGTCGCCGCGTCTGACGACCAGCTGAAGCAGGAGACAAAACAATATGGCGCGTTACACCGGGGCCGACTGCAAGCGTTGCCGTCGGGAGAAGCAGAAGCTGTTCCTCAAGGGCAGCAAGTGTGAGAGCGCAAAGTGCCCGATCGAGATTCGTCCTTACCCCCCGGGTGAGCACGGACGCGGGCGCACCAAGGACAGCGAGTACCTGCTGCAGCTTCGTGAGAAGCAGAAGTGCAGCCGGATCTACGGTGTTCTTGAGAAGCAGTTCGTCGGGTACTACAAGGAAGCGAACCAGAAGACCGGCAAGACCGGTGAGAACCTTCTGCGCATCCTGGAGACCCGGCTGGACAACGTGGTCTACCGGGCCGGCTTCGCCAAGTCCCGGGACCACGCTCGTCAGCTGGTCCGTCACGGACACATCAACGTGAACGGCCGCAAGACCGACATTCCGTCGGCTCGCGTGGCCGTGAACGACATCATCGAGGTCCGCGAGTCCTCCAAGAACCTGACCCCCTTCCAGGTGGCTCAGGCGGAGGCAGGCGAGAAGAGTGTTCCGGCCTGGCTGGAATCGATTCCTTCGAAGCTGCGGATTCTCGTGCACGGCCTGCCCGAGCGCCAGGTGATCGACACCCAGGTGCAGGAGCAGCTGATCGTTGAGCTCTACTCCAAGTAAGAGCTCATAACGGGGCGGGCGGTACGACTCCACAGGGGACGTGCCGCCCGTACCCTTGTCAGTACAGCGGACGTCAAATAGTGGTCGTCCACAACTGAAGGATCTCCAACATGCTTATCGCTCAGCGTCCCTCGCTGACCGAAGAGGTCGTCGACGAGTACCGCTCGCGGTTCGTGATCGAGCCGCTGGAGCCGGGCTTCGGCTACACCCTCGGCAACTCCCTGCGTCGTACGCTCCTCTCCTCGATTCCGGGTGCGGCGGTCACGTCCATCCGCATCGACGGTGTCCTGCACGAGTTCACCACCGTGCCGGGCGTCAAGGAGGACGTCACCGACCTCATCCTGAACATCAAGCAGCTGGTCGTCTCCTCGGAGCACGACGAGCCGGTCGTGATGTACCTGCGCAAGCAGGGCCCCGGCCTGGTCACCGCTGCTGACATCGCCCCGCCGGCCGGCGTCGAGGTCCACAACCCGGACCTGGTCCTGGCCACGCTCAACGGCAAGGGCAAGCTGGAGATGGAGCTGACCGTCGAGCGCGGTCGCGGCTACGTTTCCGCCGTCCAGAACAAGCAGGTGGGCCAGGAGATCGGCCGTATCCCGGTCGACTCCATCTACTCGCCGGTGCTCAAGGTCACGTACAAGGTCGAGGCGACCCGTGTCGAGCAGCGCACCGACTTCGACAAGCTGATCGTCGACGTCGAGACCAAGCAGGCCATGCGTCCGCGCGACGCCATGGCGTCGGCCGGTAAGACCCTGGTCGAGCTGTTCGGTCTGGCGCGCGAGCTCAACATCGACGCCGAGGGCATCGACATGGGCCCGTCCCCGACGGACGCCGCCCTGGCCGCCGACCTGGCGCTGCCGATCGAGGAGCTCGAGCTCACCGTCCGCTCGTACAACTGCCTCAAGCGCGAGGGCATCCACTCCGTGGGCGAGCTCGTCGCCCGCTCCGAGGCGGACCTGCTCGACATCCGCAACTTCGGTGCGAAGTCGATCGACGAGGTCAAGGCGAAGCTGGCCGGTATGGGCCTGGCGCTGAAGGACTCGCCTCCCGGCTTCGACCCGACCGCCGCCGCCGACGCCTTCGGCGCCGACGACGACGCGGACGCCGGTTTCGTGGAGACCGAGCAGTACTGAGCCCTGGGCTCACTGAACACTTCCGGCGGGCGGCCGCTCGTCGGTAACTGACACCGGTACCTGATACGGCCGGTGCAGACTGAAGGAGAAACACCATGCCGCGTCCCGCAAAGGGAGCCCGCCTCGGCGGCGGCGCCGCGCACGAGCGTCTGATGCTGGCGAACCTCGCCAAGTCGCTGTTCGAGCACGGCCGCATCACCACCACCGAGGCCAAGGCGCGCCGTCTGCGCCCGGTCGCGGAGCGCCTGATCACCAAGGCGAAGAAGGGCGACATCCACAACCGTCGCCTGGTGCTGCAGACGATCACCGACAAGTCGGTCGTCCACACCCTCTTCACCGAGATCGCGCCGCGCTTCGCGGAGCGTCCGGGTGGCTACACCCGGATCACCAAGGTCGGCAACCGTCGTGGCGACAACGCGCCGATGGCGGTCATCGAGCTGGTCGAGGGCGAGATCGCCAAGAAGGCGACCGTCGCTGAGGCCGAGGCTGCTGCGAAGCGCGCCGTCAAGGAGGCCGAGCAGGCTGCCGAGGCGCCGGCTGAGGAGTCGAAGGACGCCTAAGGCTCTGCCTTGTTGAGAGCGGGTCCACCCCTTTGGGGGTGGGCCCGCTTTCGCGTTCGGTGGGTGGGGGTGGGGGCTCGTTCGCGGTCGCGGGGTCCGCTGTGCCCACCTGTTCCGCCCTGCGGAACGCCTGCCCACAGCGAGAGTGAGAGGATCTGTGGGTGAGTGATGAGGTGGAGCCCGGGTCTGTTCGGGTGCGGTTGGATCTTTCTTATGCCGGGACGGAGTTTTCCGGGTGGGCCAAGCAGGCCGGGGGGCGGCGGACGGTTCAGGGGGAGATCGAGGACGCGCTGCGTACGGTGACGCGGTCGGCCGAGACGTATGAGCTGACGGTCGCCGGGCGGACGGACGCCGGAGTGCACGCCCGCGGGCAGGTCGCGCATGTGGATCTGCCGCAGGAGGTGTGGGACGAGCACCGGGACAAGCTGCTCAAGCGGCTGGCCGGGCGGCTGCCCAAGGACGTGCGGGTGTGGCGGGTGGCCGAGGCGCCGTACGGCTTCAACGCGCGGTTCTCGGCGATCTGGCGCCGGTACGCGTACCGGGTGACCGACCACCCCGGCGGCGTGGACCCGCTGCTGCGCGACCATGTGCTGTGGCACGACTGGGAGTTGGACGTCGAGGCGATGAACGCCGCCTCGCAGCCGCTGCTGGGCGAGCACGACTTCGCGGCGTACTGCAAGCGGCGCGAGGGTGCCACCACGATCCGTACGCTGCAGCGGCTGAGCTGGGAGCGGGGCGCGGACGGGATCATCACCGCGACCGTGAAGGCGGACGCCTTCTGCCACAACATGGTGCGCTCGCTGGTGGGCGCGCTGCTGTTCGTGGGCGACGGGCACCGGCCCGTGGAGTGGCCGGGCAAGGTGCTGGCGGCCGGTGTGCGGGACTCGGCGGTGCATGTCGTACGGCCGCACGGGCTGACCCTGGAGGAGGTCGGCTACCCGGCGGACGACCAGCTGATGGCCCGTAACAAGGAGGCCCGCAACAAGCGGACGCTGCCGGGCGCGGGCTGCTGCTGAGAGGGGGCGCCGCCGGGGCCGTACGCGCGCGGCGTACGGCCCGCGGGGTCAGGAGGACTGGGCCGCGGCGGCCTTGGCGGCCTGGTCGTTGCCGCGCTGCATGATGCGGTGCCAGGCGTAGGCGGCGCCGTCCCGGCCGGCCTGGCGGGCCTTGTCGTCGGAGGTCCGTACGTCCTTGCCGTTGGTGTAGCCGGCGATGGTGAAGTAGGCGTACCGGCCGTAGGCGTTGCTGGTGGCCAGGCAGTCCACGCCCTGGCAGAAGGCGGGCAGGCCGCCGCCGTTGAGCGCCGCCAGGTTGGGCTGGGCCTGCTTTTGCACCGTGTCCGCATCGGCCTTGGAGCCGAAGACGGCGATACCGACGGTGACCGCTATGCCGTCCCGGGAGAAGGTGGCGCGCAGCAGCTGCTTGCAGCCGTTGTTGGACAGCACCGAGACCAGGGCGCCCTGCGCGCCCGAGGTGCAGTCCTTGGTGGAGGACGTCTTCGCGACGGGGTAGGCGCGGTCGCCGGCCACCAGCTTCTTGTCGGGGAAGAGGGTGGCGGGGGTGAGCGGGGCCCGGTCCTTCTTGGGGTCGGTGATGTAGTCCCGCGGGTTGGGCGGCGGCGGGACCGTCACATCGGAGAAGGACGGCTTGGGGGTGTCCGGCTGGGCGGGCAGCTCGGGCGAGGGCAGCGCGCCAGGTTTGCCGGAGCCGCCGCCGCTCTTGAGCACGGCGGTGGTGACGATGCCGCCCACCGCGAGTACGCCCAGCGCGCAGCCGCCGATGACCAGCCAGCGCTTGCGGCGGTTCTTGGCCGCGCTCTCGTCGGCGAGTGCGTTCCAGTCGGGAGTCGACGGCGGCTGGCCCCCGGGCCCGTACGGCCCCCCTTGCCCAAAGCTCATGCCGCGCATCTTAAGGGAGGGCGGGGACCGGTGGGCTTGGTGGGCGCCGTGGGGCGGGCTCGCCGCGGGCCCCGCTAATCCGGTTGGTCGGGACGGGGGCGGGCGGCGAGAATTGCCCACCATGGGACACGTGGAGGCTGGACATCTGGAGTACTACCTGCCGGACGGGCGGGTGCTGTTGGCCGATGTGTCCTTCCGGGTCGGCGAGGGCGCCGCGGTCGCCCTGGTGGGAGCCAACGGCGCGGGCAAGACGACGCTGCTGAAGCTGATCGCGGGGGAGCTGCAGCCGCACGGCGGGGCGGTGACCGTCAGCGGGGGGCTGGGCGTGATGCCGCAGTTCGTCGGGTCGGTGCGGGACGAGCGGACCGTACGGGACCTGCTGGTCTCGGTCGCACAGCCGCGGATCCGCGAGGCCGCCAAGGCGGTGGACGAGGCCGAGCACGCGATCATGACCGTCGACGACGAGGCCGCGCAGATGCGGTACGCGCAGGCGCTCAGCGACTGGGCCGAGGCGCGCGGGTACGAGGCCGAGACGGTGTGGGACATGTGCACCATGGCCGCGCTCGGCGTCCCGTACGACAAGGCGCAGTGGCGGCAGGTGCGCACCCTGAGCGGCGGTGAGCAAAAGAGGCTGGTGCTGGAGTCGCTGCTGCGCGGCAGCGACGAGGTGCTGCTGCTGGACGAGCCGGACAACTATCTGGACGTGCCGGGCAAGCGGTGGCTGGAGGAGCGGCTGCGCGAGACGAAGAAGACGGTGCTCTTCGTCAGCCACGACCGGGAACTGCTGTCCCGGGCGGCGGACAAGATCGTCGCGGTCGAGCCGGGGCCCGCCGGGTCCGATGTGTGGGTGCACGGCGGCGGTTTCGCGACCTTCCACGAGGCGCGCAGGGAGCGGTTCGCGCGCTTCGAGGAGCTCAAGCGGCGCTGGGAGGAGAAGCACGCGCAGCTGAAGAAGCTGGTGGTCACGCTGCGGCAGGCGGCCTCCGTCAGCCATGAGATGGCCTCCCGGTACGCCGCGGCCCAGACGCGGCTGCGCAAGTTCGAGGAGGCCGGGCCGCCGCCGGAGCCGCCGCGCGAGCAGGAGATCACCATGCGGCTGCGGGGCGGGCGTACCGGCGTACGGGCCGTGACCTGCGAGAACCTCGAACTGAGCGGGCTGATGAAGCCCTTCTCGCTGGAGGTCTTCTACGGGGAGCGGGTGGCCGTCCTCGGGTCGAACGGCTCGGGCAAGTCGCACTTTCTGCGGCTGCTGGCCGGTGACCGCGACAACCCTGTCGCGCATACGGGCCGGTGGAAGCTGGGCGCCCGCGTCGTACCCGGCCACTTCGCGCAGACCCATGCCCACCCGGAGCTGGAGGGCCGCGTCCTCCTGGACATCCTGTGGAGCGAGCACGCCAAGGACCGGGGCCAGGCGATGAGCGCCCTGCGCCGCTACGAGCTGGAGCGCCAGGCCGAGCAGCGCTTCGAGAAGCTCTCCGGCGGCCAGCAGGCCCGCTTCCAGATCCTGCTGCTGGAGCTGGCCGGGACGACCGCGCTGCTGCTGGACGAGCCGACGGACAACCTGGACCTGGAGAGTGCGGAGGCGCTGCAGGAGGGGCTGGAGGCGTACGAGGGGACGGTGCTGGCGGTGACCCACGACCGCTGGTTCGCCAAGTCCTTCGACCGCTATCTGGTCTTCGGGTCGGACGGTCGGGTACGGGAGACGGCCGAGCCGGTGTGGGACGAGCGGCGGGTCGAGCGGGAGCGGTAGCGGCTGAGGATCTAGGGCCTGTCCCGCCGAGCCATCGGCGGGACAGGCCCTAGCCTTGCCGCATGACGGCCCTCAAAGAGGATCTTTCCGGCATTCCGGATGCCGATGGTGCGCCTGATTCTTTCGGTGCCGCCGGGGACTCGCCGGTGGTGCAGTGGCTGCTGCGGCCCGCCTCCTGGGTGCTGCGGGCGGTGGCCGGCGGGCTGATGGCGGTGCTGATCGTGCAGATCTACCGCGTCAGCCCGACCGTCGGGATGGACAACGCCTTCGTGGTCAAGGCGGCGCGGGCGCTGCTGGAGGGCGGTGCCCCGTACGCCGACAAGCGCTTTCTGTACCTGCCCGGTGCGGTGATCGCGGCGGTGCCCGGGGCGCTGCTGTCCAAGGGCGAGCTGCGGCTGCTGGTGCCGGTGGCCGGGACGGCGCTGGTGCTGCTGGGATGGGCCCTCTCACTGCGGATCTTCCGGGTTCCGCTGGGCAGCAGGCTGGCGGCGCTGGGCGTGGTGGGCCTGGTCTTCTTCGAGCCGTTCCGCAATGTCGTCAACATCGGCAACTGGACGCTGGCCTCGGTGGTGGCGCTGCCCCTGGCGCTGCTGCTGGCGCTGCGCGGCCGGTGGGCGGCGGCGGGCGTGGTGATCGGGCTGGCGCTCGCGCTCAAGCCGATGCTGCTGCCGCTGGTGCTGCTCCTGGTCTTCGCGCGGCGCTGGCGGGCGCTGGCGCTGGCAGCGGCGGTCCCGGTGGCGGCGTCCGTGCTGGCGGCGCTGGCGATGCCCCGCCCCGGGATGTTCTTCACCCGCACACTGCCCTTCCTGCTGCGCGGCCAGGACAGCTTCGCGCGCCCCTTCGACGCCTCGCTCGGCATGATCCTCACGCGGCTGGGGGCGCCGGAGCCGCTGGCGTACGCCCTGGCGGCGACAGCGGCGGCGGCCGGGGTGGGCTGTGCGTGGCTGCGGTGGCGGCGTGGCGACGGGCAGGGAAGCGGGCAGGGCCACGGGCAGGGCCACGGGCAGGGAGGGGCCGCGCTGCGGCTGGTGGAGAGCGCCGCGATGCTGATGCTGGCGGCCTTCCTGGTCTCCCGGCCCTCCTTCGACCACTACCTGCTCGTGGTGCTGCTGCCGCTGCTGGCGTCGGTGGCCGTGCCCGGCTCGCTGCCCCGTACGGCCTGGTTCTGGGTCGCGCTGGTGCCGCAGATCTCCGGGATGTCCTGGCCGTATCTGGAGACCATCCAGCGCCGGGCCTTCAGAGACGCGGCGATGCTGTGGATCCTCGCCGCGGCGCTGGCCTGGGCCTGTGTACGGGGGCGGAAGGGGCGGGCGGTGCCCGTGGGGGAGGCTCGTACGCCGGTTCGGGGCGCGTTTTGACCCGACTGGGGGCGGGCCGGTATTCTGCTGGTTCGTTATGCGTATTGGCTTGCTCTATCTCACGTGAGGGGCCCTTACGCCGGTCCGCCGGAGCGGTCCAGCGGTACGAACCCGGGTTGCGTCACCCGCGGAGTGCCAGTGCTGTGACCGTTTGTGGTGGCCAGTACAGGACCCTATTCACTGAAGAAGCGAAGGCTAACCGTGCGTACGTTCAGCCCCAAGCCCGGCGATGTCCAGCGCCAGTGGCACATCATCGACGCGCAGGACGTTGTCCTGGGCCGTCTGGCCTCTCAGGCTGCCTCCCTTCTGCGGGGCAAGCACAAGCCGGTCTACGCGCCCCACGTCGACACCGGTGACTTCGTCATCATCGTCAACGCCGACAAGGTGCACCTGTCCGGCAACAAGCGGACCCAGAAGATGGCCTACCGCCACTCCGGTTTCCCGGGTGGTCTGCGCTCGGTCCGCTACGACGAGCTGCTCGACAAGAACCCCGAGAAGGCCGTCGAGAAGGCCATCAAGGGCATGCTCCCCAAGAACACCCTCGGCCGCCAGATGCTCTCGAAGCTGAAGGTCTACGCGGGCTCCGAGCACCCCCACGGTGCCCAGCAGCCCGTCCCGTTCGAGATCACCCAGGTCGCGCAGTAAGTCCGGCCACACCCCCTAAGACGAAAAGAATCTGAGGAGCATCGTGGCCGAGACCACCGCCGAGACCCCCGTCGTCGAAGACGAGAACGTCTCCGTCGAGGAGTACACCACCGAGTCCGAGGTCGTGGAGTCGGAGTACACCTCCGAGTCCCTCGCCTCCCGCTTCGGCGACCCCCAGCCGGCTGCCGGCCTGGGCCGTCGCAAGAACGCCATCGCCCGCGTCCGGATCGTCCCGGGCACCGGCCAGTGGAAGATCAACGGTCGCACCCTTGAGGGCTACTTCCCCAACAAGGTGCACCAGCAGGAAGTCAACGAGCCCTTCAAGGTGCTCGAGCTCGACAACCGCTACGACGTCATCGCCCGCATCTCCGGCGGCGGCATCTCCGGCCAGGCCGGTGCGCTGCGCCTGGGCGTGGCCCGTGCGCTGAACGAGGCCGACGTCGAGAACAACCGCGGCCCGCTGAAGAAGGCCGGCTTCCTCAAGCGCGACGACCGTGCGGTCGAGCGCAAGAAGGCCGGTCTGAAGAAGGCCCGCAAGGCTCCGCAGTACAGCAAGCGCTAATTGCCGCTCGCTGCGCTCGCAGCTTTGGCGAACGCCCCGGTGGCACGATCCGTGCTGCCGGGGCGTTCGGCTATCCAAGACCAGGGGCGTATACCTGGACGTAAGACCCCGGTCCAAGCTCATCTACTCGGAGGACACCAGTGGGACGACTCTTCGGCACGGACGGTGTGCGCGGTGTCGCCAATGCGGATCTGACGGCGGAGCTCGCGCTCGGCCTCTCGGTCGCTGCGGCGCATGTGCTTGCCGAGGCCGGCACGTTTGAAGATCATCGTCCGGTTGCGGTGGTCGGCCGTGATCCGCGGGCGTCGGGGGAGTTCCTGGAGGCCGCGGTCGTCGCGGGCCTGGCGAGCGCGGGTGTGGATGTGCTGCGGGTGGGCGTACTGCCGACCCCGGCGGTGGCGTACCTGACCGGGTCGCTCGGCGCGGACCTGGGCGTGATGCTCTCCGCCAGCCACAACCCGATGCCCGACAACGGCATCAAGTTCTTCGCCCGCGGCGGCCACAAGCTCGCCGACGAGCTGGAGGACCGTATCGAGGAGACCTACCGCTCGCACGCCTCCGGCGAGCCCTGGCAGCGGCCGACGGGCGCGGGCGTGGGCCGGGTCAAGGTCTACGACGAAGGCTTCGACAACTACGTCGCCCATTTGGTGGGTGTGCTGCCCAACCGCCTTGACGGCCTGAAGATCGTCATCGACGGGGCGCACGGCGCGGCGGCGCGGGTCTCCCCGGAGGCGTTCGCGCGGGCCGGCGCCGAGGTCGTCACCATCGGTACGGACCCCGACGGCCTCAACATCAACGAGGGCTGCGGCTCCACCCACCTGGACCTGCTGCGCGCAGCGGTCGTCGAGCACGGCGCCGACCTGGGCGTCGCCCACGACGGCGACGCCGACCGCTGCCTGGCCGTGGACGGCGCGGGCCACGAGGTCGACGGCGACCAGATCCTGGCCGTACTGGCCCTGGGCATGCGCGAGTCGGGCACCCTGCGCAAGAACACCGTGGTCGCCACCGTCATGTCCAACCTCGGCTTCAAGCTGGCCATGGAACGCGAGGGCATCGACCTGGTCCAGACGGCGGTCGGCGACCGCTACGTCCTGGAGGAGATGAAGGCCAACGGCTTCGCGCTGGGCGGCGAGCAGTCCGGGCACGTCATCGCGCTCGACCACGCCACCACCGGCGACGGCACCCTCACCGGCCTCATGCTGGCCGCCCGCGTGGCGGCGACCGGCCGCCCGCTGAGCGAGCTGGCCGGCGTCATGCAGCGGCTGCCGCAGGTCCTGATCAACGTCCGCGACGTCGACAAGTCGCGGGTCTCCACCTCGCCCGAGCTGATCGCGGCGGTCGCCGAGGCCGAGCGCGAACTGGGCGGCACCGGGCGCGTGCTGCTGCGCCCCTCGGGCACGGAACCGCTGGTACGGGTCATGGTCGAGGCGGCGGACATCGAGCAGGCGCGGTCGGTGGCGGGGCGGCTGGCGGACGTGGTGAAGTCGGCGCTCGGCTAGTCCCTGGCGCATCTCCCGGCGCGTCCCCCGCCCCCTCCCCCTCCTCCCCCTAAAGGGGGAGGGGGCGGGGGGTGGGTTCGGGGGTGGGGGGATGCGGTGGATTGCGAGAATTACCGCGCGGACTCCCGCCTGCCCCGGCCCGCCCCGCCGTTCGTACGGGCCCGCTGCCGGGACCACAGGAGTTTCTGGGTGAGCAGGGTGAGGGTGCCGGCCAGCACGATGCCGCCGAGGTTGAGCAGGAGCTGGCCGGTGGAGCCCCAGGTCTGGGCGTAGTCGTCGTAACTGAAGGCCACCGCGGCGTTGGCGGCTGCCGGGACCGTGGTCACGGAGATGGCCACGCCCACCAGCGCGCCGGACTTCGCCGAGGTCAGCGAGAGCGTGCCGGCGATGCCCGCCAGGAACGCCACGACGAAGGACATCAGGTCCGGCTGCCAGATGAAGGACGTATTGGGGCGGGCCCCTTCGACCTTGTCCTCGGTGAACAGGCCCGCCGCGTCCATGAAGAAGCTGAAGCCCACCGTCAGGACCATGGCGATCGCAAAGCCGACCAGCAGGGCGGTCAGCGAGCGCAGGGCCGGCCGCGGCGCCCGCTGCACCAGGGCCGTACTGAACCCGGCCAGCGGCCCGAACTCCGGGCCGACCGCCATCGCGCCCACGATCAGGATGGCGTTGTCCAGCACCACACCGCACGCCGCGATCATCGTCGCGATGGTCAGGAAGGCGATGTAGGTGACGGAGAGCGTGGACTCCTCGTGGGTGGCGTCCCGCAGGTGCTCCCACAGGACGGCGTCGGCGCCCTCGCCCGGCGCGTCCTCCTCGGCCCGGTCCGCCCGCTCCGACAGCGACAGGTCGATGTTCTCCACGGCGATCGAGCCGCTCTCGTGCAGGCCGAGCGCGCGCAGCTGCCGCAGCAGCCCGTCGCCCGCCTCCCGCGCGACATCGCACAGGACGACGTCGCCGCGCGGGTCGCGGGCGGCCCCGGCGAGCACCGCGACATGCGTGGTGCCCACCGTGTCCTCGATGAGCCGCAGGACCTCGTCGGTGCGCTCGGCCGGGGTGATCAGGCGTAGGTGCAGCATGTCCGCACCTTAACCAGCGGCCCGTACGGACAGGAGCCCGCGCGCTCCTCGGAGTCAGGGGCGTGCGCGGCTCTCAGAGCTTGCGCAGGGACAGCCGCTGCACCTTGTGGTCGGGTCCCTTGCGCAGGACGAGGTTGGCGCGGCCGCGGGTGGGGGCCACATTCTGTTCCAGATTGGGCTTGTTGACGGTGCGCCAGATCATCCGGGCGTAGTCCAGCGCCTCCTCCTCGGAGACCTGGGTGTACTTGCGGAAGTAGGAGAAAGGATTCTGGAAGGCCGTATCGCGCAATTTGCGGAAGCGACCGAGATACCACTGCTCGATGTCCTCGCTGCGCGCGTCCACGTACACCGAGAAGTCGAAGAAGTCCGCGAGGCCGAGCCGGGTCCTGCCGTCCTTGCCGGGGAGGGCGGGCTGCAGGACGTTCAGGCCCTCGACGATGAGGATGTCGGGGCGGTGCACGGTCAGCCGCTCGCCCGGCACGATGTCGTAGATGAGGTGGGAGTAGACCGGAGCGGTCACTTCCGCCTTGCCGGACTTCACATCCGCGACGAAGCGGGTCAGGGCCCGGCGGTCGTAGGACTCGGGGAAGCCCTTGCGGGACATCAGGCCCCGCCGGTGCAGCTCGGCGTTGGGGAAGAGGAACCCGTCGGTGGTGACCAGCTCCACGCGCGGGTGCTCGGGCCAGCGCGCCAGCAGGGCCTGCAGGAGGCGCGCGGTGGTCGACTTGCCGACCGCGACGCTGCCCGCGACCCCTATGACGAACGGCGTGCCCTCCTGGGCGCCGTGGCCGTTGCCCGCCTCGCCCAGGAAGGTGTTCAGCGCGCCGCGCAGATTGCTGGTGGCGCCCACGTACAGGTTCAGGAGGCGGGACAGCGGCAGGTAGACGTCGCGCACCTCGTCGAGGTCGATGACATCGCCCAGGCCGCGCAGCCGCTCGACCTCTTCGGCGGTCAGCGGCAGCGGGGTCTTCTCCCGCAGGGCGCTCCATTCCGCGCGGGTCAGGTCCACGTACGGGGTGCGTTCGGCGCGGCGTCGCTGCGGCTCGGTGGTGAGAGGCACGGGCCCATTGTGCGCGGGGGCGGTGGGCGGTTCGCCTCCGGGGCCGGGTGCGTGTCATCTCCGGTCACCCGCCGGGGTGCCGGTCCGCGTCCGGACGGCGCGTCGGGGCATTGACCATATTGCGCGGGGGCGCTGATCGGACCGGGCCGTAGGCTGCCCCCATGTGCGGAATCGTGGGGTACGTGGGCGGACAGTCCGCCCTGGATGTCGTCCTGGCCGGTCTCAAGCGCCTGGAGTACCGCGGGTACGACTCGGCGGGCGTCGCCGTGCTCGCCGACGGCGGGCTGGCCGCCGCGAAGAAGGCGGGCAAACTCGCCAATCTGGAGAAGGAGCTGGCGGGCCGGCCGCTGCCGACGGGCTCCACGGGCATCGGGCACACCCGGTGGGCCACGCACGGCGCGCCGAACGACGCCAACGCCCACCCGCACCTGGACAACGCCGGCCGGGTCTGCGTCGTCCACAACGGCATCATCGAGAACTTCGCCGAGCTGCGCGCCGAACTGGCCGACCGCGGCCACAAGTTGGCGTCCGACACGGACACCGAGGTCGTCTCCCACCTGCTCGCCGAGAGCTTCTCCTCCTGCGGCGACCTGGCCGAGGCGATGCGGCAGGTGTGCCGCCGCCTGGAGGGCGCCTTCACCCTGGTCGCGGTGCACGCCGACGCGCCCGACGTGGTCGTGGGCGCGCGCCGCAACTCGCCCCTGGTGGTGGGCGTCGGGGACGGCGAGTACTTCCTGGCCTCGGACGTCGCGGCGTTCATCGCGCACACCCGCGAGGCCGTCGAACTGGGCCAGGACCAGGTCGTGGAGCTGACCCGGGACGGGGTGGGCGTCACCGACTTCGAGGGCGCGCCCGCCGATGTCCGTACGTACCACGTGGACTGGGACGCCTCGGCCGCCGAGAAGGGCGGCTACGACTACTTCATGCTCAAGGAGATCGCCGAGCAGCCCAAGGCCGTGGCGGACACCCTGCTCGGCCGGATCGGGGCCGACGGGCGCCTGGCGCTGGACGAGGTCCGCATCCCGGACGCGGTGCTGCGCGAGGCCGGCAAGGTGGTGATCGTGGCGTGCGGGACCGCCTTCCACGCCGGTCTGATCGCCAAGTACGCCATCGAGCACTGGACGCGCATCCCCTGCGAGGTGGAGCTGGCCAGCGAGTTCCGCTACCGGGACCCGATCCTGGACCCGCGCACGCTGGTGATCGCCATCTCCCAGTCGGGGGAGACCATGGACACGCTGATGGCGCTGCGGCACGCCCGCGAACAGGGCGCGAAGGTCCTCGCCATCTGCAACACCAACGGCTCGACGATCCCGCGCGAGTCCGACGCGGTGCTCTACACACACGCCGGCCCCGAGGTCGCCGTCGCCTCCACGAAGGCGTTCCTGACGCAGCTGGTGGCCTGCTACCTGGTCGCCCTGTATCTGGGGCAGGTGCGCGGCACCAAGTGGGGCGACGAGATCCGGGCCGTGGTGCGCGAGCTGGCCGAGATCGGCACCCAGGTCGACCAGGTGCTGGAGACGATGGAGCCGGTACGGGAGCTGGCCCGCTCGCTCGCGGGGAAGAACACCGTGCTCTTCTTGGGGCGGCACGTGGGCTACCCGGTGGCGCTGGAGGGCGCGCTGAAGCTGAAGGAGCTCGCGTACATGCACGCGGAGGGCTTCGCGGCGGGCGAGTTGAAGCACGGGCCGATCGCGCTGATCGAGGACGATCTGCCGGTGGTGGTCGTGGTGCCCTCGCCGCGCGGGCGCTCCGTGCTCCACGACAAGATCGTCTCCAATATCCAGGAGATCCGGGCACGCGGCGCCCGGACGATCGTGATCGCGGAGGAGGGGGACGACGCGGTGGTGCCCTACGCGGACCATCTCGTGCGCATCCCGCGCACCCCGACGCTGCTGCAGCCGCTGGTCTCCACGGTGCCGTTGCAGGTCTTCGCCTGCGAGCTGGCCACCGCGCGCGGCAACGAGGTCGACCAGCCGCGGAACCTGGCGAAGTCGGTGACGGTGGAATGAGCGCACGCGGGTGCGCGGCGAGTGACGGCGGACGAGACGGAGCGGGCGCGGCGTGATTGTTGGTGTGGGGATCGATGTGGCGGCGATCGACCGGTTCGCCGCGGCGCTGACACGGACACCGGAGATGGCCCAACGGCTGTTCGTGGAGCGCGAGTTGCTGCTGCCCGGCGGAGAGCGGCGGGGGGTCGCGTCGCTGGCGGCGCGGTTCGCGGCCAAGGAGGCCCTGGCCAAGGCGCTGGGGGCGCCGGGCGGGCTGCGCTGGACCGACGCGGAGATCTCCACGCTGGACAGCGGGCAGCCGGTGCTGAGCGTACGGGGGACCGTCGCGGAGCGGGCCGCCGAGCTGGGGGTCACCTCCTGGCACGTGTCGCTCAGCCACGACGCGGGCGTGGCCTCGGCCGTGGTGATCGCCGAACGGTGAGGTGACCGCCGGAAGGCGAGTGCCGAAGGGTGGCCGTCCGGGGCGTTTGCCACACTCGGGGTATGCGTACTGCTTACAGCGTTGAGGTCGTACGGGCCGCGGAGCGGGAGCTGATGGCGCGGCTGCCCGAGGGCGCGTTGATGCAGCGGGCCGCCGCGGGGCTCGCGGTGGCCTGCGCCGGGCTGCTGGGGCGGGTGTACGGGGCGCGGGTGGTGCTCCTGGTGGGCAGCGGGGACAACGGCGGCGACGCGCTGTACGCGGGCGCCCGGCTGGCCCGCCGCGGCGCCGGTGTCACGGCCGTGCTGCTGGCCCCCGAGCGGGCGCACGCGGGCGGGCTGGCGGCGCTGCGCGCGGCCGGCGGGCGGGTGTCCGCCGACGCGCAGCGCGACATCGCGCGCGCCGACCTCGTCGTGGACGGGATCGTGGGCATCGGCGGCAAGGGCGGGCTGCGCGAGCCGGCCGCCCAACTGGCTCTTGCCGCGCGGGAGTCGACGGTGGTCGCGGTCGATCTGCCCAGCGGCGTGGACGCCGACACGGGAGCGGTGGCCGGGGCCGCCGTACGCGCCGATCTGACGGTGACCTTCGGGGCGTACAAGCCGGGGCTGCTGATCGACCCCGCGCACACCTTCGCGGGCGCGCTGCGGCTGGTGGACATCGGCCTCGACCTGCCCGCGCCCGACGTCGAGGCGCTGCAGCACGCCGATGTGGCGGCGCTGCTGCCCCGGCCGTCCGCGCAGAGCGACAAGTACCGCAGGGGCGTGGTGGGCGTGGTGGCGGGCTCCGCGCGCTACCCGGGGGCCGCGGTGCTGGCGGTGGCGGGCGCGCTGCGGGGCGGCGCGGGCGCCGTGCGGTACGTGGGCCCGGCCGCCGACGCCGTACTCGCCCGCTTCCCCGAGACGCTGGTGCACGCGGGGCCGCCGTCGAAGGCGGGCCGGGTGCAGGCGTGGGTGATCGGCCCCGGGCTCGGGGACGAGGGCGGGGCGGTGGACGACGTGCTGGCCGCGGACGTCCCGGTGCTGGTGGACGCGGACGGCCTGCGCTTCCTCGACCCCGCCCGGGTACGCGCCCGCGCCGCCGCGACCCTGATCACCCCGCACGCGGGGGAGGCGGCGGCACTGCTGGGGACCGACCGCGAACAGGTCGAGGCCGAGCGCCTGCGGTCCGTACGCGAACTGGCCGCGCGCTACGGCGCGGTGGCGCTCCTGAAGGGCTCCACCACCCTGGTCGCCGCCGCGCAGGGCCCGCTTCGGGCCAATCCCACCGGTACGCCATGGCTGGCCACGGCAGGCAGCGGCGACGTGCTGTCGGGGCTGACCGGCTCCCTGCTGGCGGCGGGCCTTTCGGCCCTGGAAGCGGCCTCCGTCGGCGCCTACCTCCACGGCTTGGCGGCCCGCAGGGCGGTCGGCGAGGAGGGGGTTCCGATCACAGCCAACGACGTGGCGGACGCCTTGGGCGGCGCCTGGCGCGACGTACAGCGCTGAGCGCTCCGCCGGCAGCGCGGTCATGAATCCGCGGGCCGCCGGGGGCTGGCCGCGCCCACGCGGCGGAGCCGCATATCGGCACTGCCCCGCGCCCCTCAGGGGCGCGGGAGGACTACGCCCCGAGGGGGAACCGACAGCGGCAGTAGGGCGAACCTTGCCCGGCGGGCGCGCACGTCCGCCCTGACGCGGCATGCGTCACCCCATGAGACGTACGCTCGCGGTGCTGTTGTGCGCCGCCACACTCACCGGCGCTGCCGGGCCCTCGTCGGCCGAGCCCGCGCCCCCGGCGCCCGTGGTGTCCGAGGCCGAGCTGGTGCCGGGCATCCCGCTCACGCCGTACCACCCGATCCAGCTGGACACCCCGGACCAGGTGCTGGCGCCGGTGTTCCCGCAGGGGCGGACGGCGCAGCGGCCGGTGCCGGGGCCGCCGCCCGCCGCGGTCGAGGCGCGCATCGAGTACGTGCCGCGCTCGGAGGTCGTACAGGACCGGGCGGCCGTGCCGCGCTGCAGCATGTTCACCGGGCCCTACCAGTGGCAGGTGGAGCACCATCTGCGGCTGAAGGCGGACGGACGGCAGTCCGCCGCGGACTGCAAGGCCATCCGGGCCTTCCAGCTCAAGGAGCACATCGAGCCCGCCAATGGCTTCGCCGGGCCGGTCACCTGGGCCGTGATCCGGCTGTTGCGGGCGCAGCAGAACCCCAACGCGGCCAAGCGCTGCCCGGTGATCACGTCGCGGATCGCCTGTGTGGACCTGCCGCGCCAGATCATGTGGGTGCAGCAGGGCACGAAGGTCGTCTTCGGCCCCGTGGCCATCCGCTCGGGCCGCGCCGGGTACCCCACGCGCATCGGCTGGCACCGGGTCTACTGGCGCCACAAGAACCACTGGTCGACCATCTACCACTCGCCCATGCCGTTCAGTCAGTTCTTCGACGGGGGCCAGGCGCTGCACGGCACGTACGGCAACATCTACCGCCCGCCGGGCTCCTATGGCTGTGTGAATCTCAAGTGGCTGGATGCGCAGAAGCTGTGGAACGTGCTCAGGAATCGTGACGTCGTCTACGTATGGGGCCGCAGGCCGGGTACATGACACAAGGATGTACGTCACATCAGGGCACATGAGCGACGCCTGAGACACTGGGGGCGATGACTGAGACAGCAATGCGCGCCCGCGCGATCGTGGACCTGGCCGCCGTGCGGTCCAACGTCCGTGCGCTGCGGGCCCGCGCACCCCGGGCAGAGCTGATGGCCGTGGTCAAGGCCGATGGCTACGGACACGGCGCGGTGCCCTGTGCCCGCGCCGCCCGTCAGGCGGGGGCCACCTGGCTGGGTACGGCCCTGCCCCAGGAGGCGCTGGCGCTGCGCGCGGCCGGGGACACCGGGCGGCTGATGTGCTGGCTGTGGACGCCGGGCGGGCCCTGGCGGCAGGCCGTCGAGCAGGACATCGACGTCTCGGTCAGCGGGATGTGGGCGCTGCGGGAGGCCGTCGCCGCGGCCGAGGAGTGCGGCCGGACCGCCCGGGTGCAGCTGAAGATCGACACCGGGCTCGGCAGGAACGGCTGCCAGCCGCACGACTGGGCCGAGCTGGTGGACGCCGCGGGCGCCGCCCAGGCCTCGGGCGCCATCGCCGTCACGGGCCTGTGGTCGCACTTCGCGTGCGCCGACGAGCCCGGGCACCCCGCCAACGCCGCCCAGCTGGAGGTCTTCCAGAAGGCGGTCGCCGAGGCGGAGGGGCAGGGCCTGTCCCCCGAGGTACGGCACATCGCCAATACGCCCGGGCTGCTGACCCTCCCCGAGGCGCACTTCGATCTCGTACGCACCGGAATCGGCGTGTACGGGGTGTCCCCGAGCCCGGAGGTGGGCCTCCCGCAGGACTTCGGGCTGCGGCCCGCGATGACCCTGGAGGCCTCGCTGGCATCAATCAAGCGGGTGCCGGGCGGACACGGGGTGTCGTACGGGCACCACTACACGACGGCCGAGGAGACCACCCTCGCGCTGATCCCCCTCGGCTACGCCGACGGCATTCCCCGGCATGCGTCGGGGCGCGGACCGGTCCTGGTCGCGGGGCAGTGGCGCACGGTGGCCGGGCGGGTCGCCATGGACCAGTTCGTGGTCGATCTCGGCGCGGACACCGCGCAGGTGGGCGACGCGGCGGTGCTGTTCGGGCCCGGCGACGCGGGCGAGCCGACCGCGGAGGACTGGGGCGCCGCGGTAGGAACCATCGGATACGAGATCGTCACACGGATCGGAGGCCGGGTCCCACGCGTCTATATCAACGAACGCGCCGGTACGGGGGACACCACGGGGGATACGGGGAGCGGGTCATGAGCCAGGCGAAGGAGTCGGTGACCGAGGCCGCGGTCGAAGCGGCGGCGGAGGCCGTCGGGGCCGTCGAGGCGGCGGGCAGCTGGGCCAGGGCGGGGCGGCACGCGGGCCTGGCCGGGATGGCGATCGGGGTGGTCGCGGCGGGCGCCGCGGCCGGGGTCGCCGTGGAGCGGCTCACCGTCGGCCGGGGCATGCGCCGCAGGGCGCGCCTCGCGCTGGACGCCGCGGGGCCCTACGGGTCCCTGCGCGGCACACCGGGGCGGGCCAGGGCCGAGGACGGCACCGAGCTGTACTACGAGATCGACGACCCCGCGGGCGGAAGTGTCACGGCGCCCCAAGGGGGGCGCCGCAAAGGGCTGTTGGGGGTTGTGGGGCGGCGCGCCACGGCCCCCACTGTCGTCTTCTGCCACGGTTACTGCCACAACCAGGACTCCTGGCACTTCCAGCGCGAGGCACTGCGCGGGGTGATCCGCACGGTGCACTGGGACCAGCGCAGCCACGGCCGCTCGGCGCGCGGCGCGGGCCAGCTGGAGGGCACCGAGGAGGTGACCATCGACCTGCTGGGCCGGGACCTGAAGGCGGTGCTGGACCGGGCGGTCCCCGAGGGGCCGATCATCCTGGTCGGGCACTCCATGGGCGGGATGACGGTGATGGCGCTGGCCGACCAGTTCCCCGACTATGTCGCCGAGCGGGTGGTCGGGGTGGGCCTGGTCGGCACCTCCGCGGGGCGGCTGAGCGAGGTCGCCTTCGGGCTGCCGGGCCTGCCCACGCTCGGGGTCAAGGCCTTCCACCAGGTCGTACCGCGGCTGCTGAAGGTGATGGGGGCCCGTACGGAGTTCGTGGAGCGGGGGCGGCGGGCGCTGGCCGACGTCATCGCCGAGGTCGTCAAGCGGACCTCCTTCGGTACGCCCAAGGAGGTGGACCCGGCGGCGGCCCGCTTCGCGGAGCGGATGATCGAGTCGACGCCGATCGACGTCGTCGCGGAGTTCTTCCCGGCCTTCGCGGTGCACGACAAGACGGCCGCGCTGGCGGCGTACGACGGGGTGCCGGCGCTGGTGCTGGCCGGTGAGGACGACATGATCACCCCGGCCGACCACGCCAGGGCGATCGCCGAGTACCTCCCGAACGCCGAGCTGGTGTGCGTCCCGGGCGCGGGCCATCTGGTGATGCTGGAGCGCCCCGAACTGGTCTCGGGGCATCTGACGGTGCTCATCGAGCGCGCCACCGAGGCCGCCCGCGCCGCGCGCTCGGCCCGCGCCTAGGCGCGCGCGTTCCCGGTGCGGGCGGTGCGCGCCGTACCATCGGCGCATGCGTACGACCGGTACCACTGCCCATGTAACCGTCAAGTCCCCCGACCAGATGCAGGAGTTGGGCCGCAGGCTCGCCACGCTGCTGCGCCCCGGCGACCTGGTGCTGCTCACCGGTGAGCTGGGCGCGGGCAAGACGACGCTGACCCGCGGTCTGGGGGAGGGGCTGGGCGTACGCGGCGCCGTGACCTCCCCGACCTTCGTCATCGCGCGGGTGCACCCCTCGCTGTGCGGCGGCCCGGCGCTGGTGCACGTGGACGCCTACCGCCTGGGCGGCGGGCTGGACGAGATGGAGGACCTCGACCTGGACGTCTCGCTGCCGGAGTCGGTGATCGTGGTGGAGTGGGGCGACGGCAAGGTCGAGGAGCTGTCCGAGGACCGGCTGCATGTGGTGATCGAGCGGGCGGTCGGTGCGGATGTCATGGAGGCGGACGGTGCCGACGATGTGCGCGAGGTGACCTTCACCGGTGTCGGGCCGCGCTGGGCCGAGGCGGATCTGACCGGGGCGCTGGGATAGTTTCCGACAAGCCGTCGGCAAGATGTTGCGCCCGCGGTGCCGGGCGTGGTCACATGGATAACAGAGTGCTGGTTAGGCCTGCCTAACTCCACCCTCGTGCCCCCAGGAGGCGCCCATGTCGGCCCAACAGCCCTCCCCCACGCCCGAAGCGCGCGGGGGCACCCCCGCCGCCGCGGCCCGGCGCGACGAGCACGGCGGGTGTGAGCAGTCCCCGACGATGCGCCAGCTGCTGGCGGCGTGCGCCGCGGCCAGCGCGGTCTCCACCCCTCCCGACGCCCCGGCGGCGGCCGGCGAGCGGCGCGAGGGCGACGCCGGGGGCGGGGAGACGCCGGTCGCCGAAGGGCGCGACGCGGCCTAGGAATTCCCGCGGGGCCGTCCCCCGTACGGGGAGATCCGCACCCAGCGATCCGTGCGGGGAAGCCCGTACGAGGGATGCCCTACGAGGTATGCCGTACGGGCCGGCTCAGGCGACGACGACGACCTTGGTGCTGCGCAGCGCGAAGTCCCACATCGCCGCGCCGTCCGCGGGCGCCTCGCGGACCGCGCCGGCCTTCTTGCCGGCCTTCTGGTCGGGCGTGGAGCCGTCCACCGCGGCGCTGAAGCCGACCGTGGTGTTGTCCACGTACGCGAAGCGCACCACGTGCTTGACCCGCACACCGTCCGAGCCGGTGATGGGGCCCTCCGTGCGCGAGCTGACGGTGTAGGTGCCCGGGCCTGGGCTGACGGAGCTGGGCGCGACCTGGAACGTACGGGTCACCTTGCCGTCCGCGCCCACCAGCCACACCCGCTTGGCGCCCAGCGCGTAGACCACCCGCTGGCCCTGGCCGGAGTTCGGCGGCAGCGCGGTGTTGTGCTGGGTCTTGCCCTTGTCCTTGTCTTTGTCCTTGTGCTCCGCCCCGGAAGGGCCGGGCGTGGGCGCGGCCGAGGAGCCGGGGGAGCGGACCTGGGTGAGATGGTCAGGGGCGGAGGCGGACGCCTGATAGGTGAGGAAGCCGACGGCGGCGAGGGCCGCCGCGGTCAGAGCGGTCACGATCGATCGGCTCTTTGCGGCCACCAGTGCCACCTTTCCGTACGTGCCTGAACATCGGCGACCGTAGCACTAGCGCGCATGTACGGGAGTGCACCCGTGAAGGCAGTGCCGCCCGAGCCGTAGGCTTATGGGCGTGCTGCTGCTAGCTCTTGACACCGCCACCCCCGCCGTCACCGTCGCCCTGCACGACGGCTCCCGTGTTCTCGCCGCCTCCCGGCAGGTGGACGCGCGCAGGCACGGCGAGCTGCTGCTGCCCGCCGTGGACCGGGTGCTGGCCGAGGCCGGGGTCGCACTCGGCGCGGTCAGCGACATCGTCGTCGGCGTGGGCCCGGGCCCGTACACGGGACTGCGGGTCGGGCTGGTCACCGCCGCGGCCTTCGGCGCCGCGCTGGACGTGCCGGTCCACGGGCTGTGCTCGCTGGACGGCCTGGCGTACGCGGCCGGCCTGGAGACGCCCTTCGTGGTGGCGACCGACGCCCGCCGCAAGGAGGTCTACTGGGCGCGCTACGCGAACTCCCGTACGCGCCTGACCGAGCCCGCCGTCGACCGGCCCGCCGACCTCGCCGAGCAGGTCGCCGGGGTGCCCGCGGTGGGCGCGGGCGCGCTGCTGTACCGCGACGTCTTCACCGGCGTACGCGAGGACGGCCCCGAGCACCAGTGCGCCGCAGCGCTCGCCACGCTGGCCGCCCGGAAGCTGGCGGCCGGCGAGGAGTTCCTGGCGCCGCAGCCGCTGTATCTGCGCCGCCCGGACGCCCAGGTGCCCGCCAACTACAAGGTGGTCACCCCCAAGTGAGCGCCCACCCGTCGCCCGGCCACCGCCCCTCGACGGCGCCGCTGCGCGGCGGCACCCCCCACCTGCGCGAGATGCGCTGGTGGGACCTCGCGCCGGTGCTCGAGCTGGAGAGTGAACTCTTCCCCGACGACGCCTGGTCCAAGGGGATGTTCTGGTCCGAGCTGGCGCACGCCCGCGGCGCCGGTGCCACCCGCCGCTATGTCGTCGCCGAACTGGAGGGCCGCCTGGTCGGCTACGGCGGCCTGGCCGCCGTGGACGGCACCGGCGACATCCAGACCATCGCCACCGCCCGCGACCAGTGGGGCACCGGCCTCGGCGCCCGCCTGCTGAGCGAACTCCTGGCCGCGGCCACCGCCTTCGAGTGCCGCGAGGTGCTCCTGGAAGTGCGGGTGGACAACACCCGCGCCCAGCGCCTGTACGAGCGCTTCGGCTTCGCCCCCATCGGCTTCAGGCGCGGCTACTACCAGCCGGGCAACGTCGACGCGCTGGTCATGCGCCTGGACACCACGGCCGATCCCGCCCCTGACTCCGACCCGGCTTCCGCCCCCGCACAAGGAACACAGACCCATGGCTGACGAACCGCTCGTCCTCGGCATCGAGACCTCCTGCGACGAAACCGGTGTCGGCATCGTGCGCGGCCACACCCTGCTGGCCGACGCGGTCGCCTCCAGCGTGGACGAGCACGCCCGCTTCGGCGGCGTGGTGCCCGAAGTCGCCTCCCGCGCGCACCTGGAGGCGATGGTCCCCACCATCCAGCGCGCCCTCAAGGACGCCGGCGTCGCCGCTTCCGACCTGGACGGCATCGCCGTCACCGCGGGCCCGGGGCTGGCCGGCGCGCTGCTGGTGGGCGTCTCGGCGGCCAAGGCGTACGCCTACGCGCTGGGCAAGCCGCTGTACGGCGTCAACCACCTCGCCTCCCACATCTGCGTGGACCAGCTCGAACACGGCGCACTGCCCGAGCCGACGATGGCCCTGCTGGTCTCCGGCGGCCACTCCTCGCTGCTGCTGTCCGAGGACATCACCTCCGACGTACGGCCGCTGGGCTCGACCATCGACGACGCGGCGGGCGAGGCCTTCGACAAGGTCGCCCGGGTGCTCAACCTGGGCTTCCCCGGCGGCCCGGTCATCGACAAGTACGCCCGCGAGGGCGACCCGGACGCCATCCGGTTCCCGCGCGGCCTGACCGGCCCGCGCGACCCCGCCTACGACTTCTCCTTCTCCGGCCTGAAGACCTCCGTCGCCCGCTGGATCGAGGCCAAGCGCGCCGCGGGCGAGGACGTCCCGGTCGCGGACGTCTCGGCGTCCTTCCAGGAGGCGGTGGTGGACGTACTGACCCGCAAGGCCGTGCGCGCCTGCAAGGACAACGGCGTGGACCACCTGATGATCGGCGGCGGGGTGGCCGCCAACTCCCGGCTGCGCGCGATGGCCCAGCGCCGCTGCGAGGACGCCGGCATCACGCTGCGCGTACCGCGCCCCAAGCTGTGCACGGACAACGGCGCGATGGTCGCGGCCCTGGGCGCCGAAATGGTCGCCCGCAACCGCGCCGCCTCCTCCTGGGACCTGTCCGCCGACTCCTCCCTGCCCGTCACCGAGCCGCACGTGCCGGGCCACGCGCACGACGGCGGGCATGCCCACGAGCACGACCACGACCACTTCCACGAGCTGAGCAAGGACAACCTCTACTCCTGACCCGCCGCTGTCGCCCGGCGAGGCGCGCCTTACCCTGTCAGTTGCGAGATAACGCAAGTGCGACGGGGAGGCGGCAGGTATGCACTGGCTGTGGTGGGTGTTCGCGTTCTTCATGGCCGGAGGCTTCGCCAAGGTCGTCGATGTCGGGCGCACCGCGATGCGCAACCGGCACGAGCGCAAGATGGAGCGGCTGGAGTCCGTCCGTCAGGAGCGCAAGGCGCTTGAGGCCGCCGAGCGCGGGCCGGACCCGGTCTGCGGCTGCACGCACCACCTCGCCAAGCACGACAAGCAGGGCAAGTGCCATGAGGCCGTGGAGGTCGCCACGGCCTGGGACGCGGACCGCAAGCCCGTCAAGTACGAGGCGGGGACGTGCAATTGCCAGCAGTACGTGGGCCCGCAGCCGCTCTCCCGGGTCTACGCCGAGGACCTCACCGACCTGGCGTGAGCGGGGCGGGGCGGCCCAGCAGCATGGCAGGGGCGCCCGCGACCCGGGTGAGGAAGACGACGCAGGAGTTGGCGCCGGGGCCGCTCAGCTTGAGCTTCTTGCGCAGCTCCTCCGGCTCGACGGCGGAGCCGCGCTTCTTGATGACGGCGGTGCCGATCGCGCGCTCGCGCAGCAGCGCCCTGAGCTTCTTGACGTTGAAGGGCAGCGTGTCGGTGATCTCGTACGCGGTGGCGTAGGGCGTCGGCAGCAGCGCGTCGGCGGTGATGTACGCGATGGTGGGGTCGATCAGCCGGCCGCCGAGGTGCTGGGCCACGTCCGCGACGAGATGGGCGCGGATCACGGCGCCGTCCGGCTCGTACAGATAGCGGCCCACCGGACCGGGCTCGGGGTCGGGCAGGCCCGCGCCCAGGAGGGTGTCGGCGGCGGGCAGCAGCGTGGCGCGGCGGGCGCCGGGGGCGGTGCCGAACCACAGGACGGCCTCCTTCACATCGCCGCCGTCGGAGATCCACTCGGCCTCGGCGTCCTCGGGGATCGCCTCGTGGGGGACACCGGGGGCGATCTTGAGGGCGGCGTGCGGGGCGCGCCGGGCCGCCTCGACGGCCCAGGACAGCGGCGGGGAGTAGGCCTCCGGGTCGAAGATGCGGCCGCGGCCGCCCCGGCGGGCCGGGTCCAGGAACACCGCGTCGTAGGAGGAGGTGTCGACCTCGGCGACATCCGCGCAGCGCACCTCGATCAGCTCCGCCAGGCCCAGGGCCCGGGCGTTGGCGCGGGCCGCGGCGCAGGTGACCGGGTCGCGGTCGACGGCCAGCACCGAGATACCGGCCCTGGCCAGCGCGATCGCGTCGCCGCCGATGCCGCAGCACAGATCGGCCAGTGAGCGCACGCCCAGCGCGGACAGGCGCTCGGCGCGGTAGGCGGCGACCGTGGCGCGGGTGGACTGCTCGACGCCGTTGGGCGTGAAGTACATCCGCTGCGCGTCCCGCTCGCCGAACTTGGCCGCCGCGCGCTGCCGCAGCCGGGCCTGGCCCAGGGCCGCGGAGACCAGCGGCGCGGGGTGCGTGCGGCGCAGCCGGGTCGCGGTGGCCAGTTCGTCGGCCGGGTCGTGGTCGCGCAGCTCGGCCAGCAGCGCCTGCCCCTCGTCGGTGAGCAGGGCGGCCAGGGCGGAATCGGCGGCGGGGGCGGGGTCGAGGTCGTTCACCTGCTCATTGTGGGCCAGACGGCAAACGGCCCGGGTACGCCGGGCTCAAGGGCACGGCCATGACGCGGAGGACGGCCGGCCTGCTGCGCCGGATCGGGGGGGCAGGGCTTCGCCGTGGCCCGCCTGGAGGGCTATCTGTGAGCGGCCCGGCGGGGAGTCCTGGGCGGCGGTACGGGCTCGCGCCGCCGCTGGGCGCTGTCGCTGATGCGGATGAGCAGCGCCACCATCACCCAGTTCGCCACCAGGGACGAGCCGCCCTTGGCGAGGAAGGGCAGCGCCTTTCCGGTCAGCGGGATCAGCCCGGTGACACCGCCGGTGACGACGAAGACCTGCAGCAGCAGCGCGCCGGCCAGCCCGACCGCCAGCAGCTTGCCGAAGGGGTCGCGGGCGATCAGCGCGGCGCGGATGCCGCGCTGGGCCAGCAGGACGTAGAGCAGCAGCACCGCCATCACCCCGGCCAGGCCCAGCTCCTCGCCGACCGTGGTCAGGATGAAGTCGCTGTTGCCCGCGAAGCCGATCAGCTCCGGGTGGCCCTGGCCCAGGCCCGTACCGCTGATGCCGCCGCTGCCGAAGCTGAACAGCGCCTGCCCCAGCTGGTCGGACATGTGCGCTGCCTTGCCCTCGGGGGTGAAGGCCTGCATCGGGTTCTGCCAGGCCTCGATACGGCCCTTGACGTGCGGCTCGATCGACCCGACGGTGACCGCGCCGACCGCGGCCATCAGCAGGCCGCACACCACCCAGCTGGTCCGCTCGGTGGCCATGTAGAGCATGATCACGAACACCCCGAAGAAGATCAGTGAGGTGCCCAGGTCGCGCTCGAAGACCAGGACCAGCAGGCTGATGACCCAGATGGTGAAGATCGGGCCGAGCTGGCGTCCGGGGGGCAGCTGCATGCCCATGAAGCGGCGGCCGGTCAGCGCCAGCGCGTCGCGGTTGGCGGTGAGATAGCCCGCGAAGAAGATCGCGATCATCACCTTCACGAACTCACCGGGCTGCAGCGAGAGCGGGCCCAGGAAGATCCACCGCTTGGCGCCGTACGTCGCGTCCCCCGCGAAGAAGGCCGGGGCCATCAGCAGGACGAGCGCGACCGCCATCGTCAGGTAGATGTAGCGCTGCAGGAAGCGGTGGTCGCGCAGGACGAGCAGGACGGCGATGCAGGCCACCACCCCGATCACGGTCCACACCAGCTGCGTGCTGGCGGCCGGGGCCTGTCTCAGGCTGGGCTTGGCGACGTAGGTGATGTCCAGCCGGTTCATCAGCACCAGGCCGAGGCCGGTCAGCAAGGTGGCCAGCGGCAGGATCAGCGGGTCGGCGCGGGGCGCGAAGCGGCGTACGACCAGGTGCGGGACCAGCGCCAGGAAGAACACCGAGGCGGCGAAGTAGCCCAGCCCCGCGGGCAGCCGGCCGGTCATCGACAGCCCGGTGTAGGCGTAGCCGAAGACCGTGATCACGATGACGAAGGCGAGCAGCAGAGCCTCGGTGCGCCGGCGGTTGGGCGCCTGCGCGAGAGCCGCGAACGACATGGTGCGCTCGGCGTCGCTCTCGGGCTCCCCGGTGCTCCGGGAGGCGCTCGTCAGTCCACGCACGGGATTCCTCCGCCATCGATGGTGGGCGCCGAGGGTTGCTCGGTCCGTGGGGAAGACGGGCCGGATGTGGGGGTGGTTGCGGTATTTGTGGAAGGTGTGGGCTTTCCTACACCGTCGGCGGAGCCGTTCTCACCTGCTGATTTGCCGCCCTCGTCGGTCCCCTTGGGGCTCAGCGCCGCCGCGACGATCCGCTTGATCTTCGCCGGGTCGACCCGGTTGACGTCCTCGCCGTTGTGCTTGGCGAAGCCCTCGATGGGCAGCGTGGTGAACTGCACGTTCCCGCCGGAGAGGTTCTTCGCCTGCTTGATGAACGACATCAGGTCCCAGCCCTCGTCGATCACCAGGTCCTTCTTGGCCACGTCCAGCAGCTTCAGCAGCCGTACGGGGTCGGTGAAGGTGCCCGCCGAGTTGAGCTTGTGCATGGCGGAGGCGAGAAAGGCCTGCTGGCGGCGGGTGCGGTCCAGATCGCCGCGGGGCAGCCCGTGCCGCTGCCGTACGAAGGCGAGGGACTGCGGGCCGTTCAGGGTCTGCTCGCCCGCCGGGAAGTCGGCGCCCGAATAGCGGTCCTTGACCGGCTTCTTCAGGCACACCCGCACCCCGTCCAGCGCATCGGCGATGTGCAGGAAACCGACCAGGTTCACCTCGGCGAAGTGGTCGATGGGCACGCCCAGGAAATTGCGTACGGTCTCGATCTCGGCCTTGCGGCCCGCCTCGCGCCCCGCGTGCTCCAGGGTGGGCTTGTCGCGCTCGCCCTGCCGGTAGAGCCGGTCCTCGGCACGGGCCTTGGCCAGCCCGTACGCCTTCTTGATCTTGTCCTTGCCGTGGCCCGGGATGTCGACGAAATCGTCGCGCGGAATGGAGAAGGCCTTGGCCCGGCCGCCGTCGCCGGGCACGTGCAGCAGGATCAGGGTGTTGGTGTTGTAGCCGCCGATCTCCGAGCTGCCGGCGTGCAGCTTGTCCAGCACGTCCTGGGGCAGGTCGTCGCCGTCCTGGTCCTTACGGCTGTCCAGGCCCATCAGCAGGATGTTGGTGTCGCCGCCGCTCGACTTGGGCGCGCCGTCCTCCAGCGCGCGCGAGGACCCGATGTGCGCGGCCAGGTCGCGGTAGAGGTACCAGCCCGCCGCGCCCACGCACAGCGCCAGCGCGAGCCCGCACAGCAGCAGCGTGCGCCCCAGGCGGCGGGGCTTGCGGCGGCGCCTGCCCGTACGCCGCTGCTCGATGTCCGTACCCGTCCGACGGTGCTTCATCGCACCAGGGTCGAACGGCCGCGCTGAAGGAATCCTGAGGGTCCTGAAGACGCCTTCAGAAGCGGACCGTCACCCCTCGCGTACGGGAAACTCGGGAAATACAGCCACCAGGCGCGCGCCCCCCTCGCCGTCCCCGACGACCAGGTCCCCGCCGTGCGCGCGGGCGATGGAGCGGGCGATGGCCAGCCCCAGACCGCTGCCGCCGCGCCCGCGGTCGCGGGCCGCGTCCAGCCGCGCGAAGCGCTCGAAGACGTGCTCGCGCTCGGCCTCGGGAATGCCGGGACCGTCGTCGGCGACCTCCAGCACGGCCTGCCCGCCCTCGCCGCGCGCGGTGATCCGTACCTCCGAGCGCGCATACCGCAGCGCGTTGTCGACGAGATTGGCCAGCAGCCGCTCCACCTGCGCGGGGTCCGCGCGTACCGGCACCGGCGCGGGGGCCAGGACGCTGAGGCGGATCGCGGCCCGCGGCCTGCGGGCCGCGTCCTCGGCCGCCAGCAGCGCCAGGTCCACCGGCTCGCGTGCCGGGGCGGGCCGGGCGTCCAGCCGGGCGAGCAGCAGCAGGTCCCCGGCCACGCGCTGGAGCCGCTCGGTGTCGGCGAGCGCGGCCCGTACGCGGGCCAGCAGCGCGGGCCCGCGCTCCGGCCCCGCCAGGGCCACCTCCAGCTGGGAGCGGACGGCGGCGATCGGGTTGCGCAGCTCGTGCGAGGCGTCCGCGACGAACTGCCGCTGCCGGGCGACGGCCTCCTCCAGCCGGTCCAGGGTGGCGTTGACCGTACGGGCCAGCAGCGCGACCTCGTCCCCGCCCGCCGGGTCGGGCACCCGGCGGTCCAGCGCGCTCTCGGTGACGGCGGCCAGCTCGGTGCGGATGGCGGTGACCGGGCGCAGCGCCAGGCCCGTGACCGCCCAGGCGATCGCGGCGGCCAGCGCGATCAGCGCCGGGGCGCCGGCCAGCAGGCCCAGTGCGATGGCGTGGGTGGCGTCGTCCACGTCCGACAACACGGTCAGCGCGTACACGTACCGGACCCCGCCCTCGGGCGGCGAGGCCCGCACCACGACCAGGTCGCCGCGCTCACCGGCCGCCGCCGGGCCGCCGGTGACGATGCGGGAGGCGGAGTCCTGCCCGGGCGGCGGCCGGAAGCCGGACAGCGCGGCGGCGGGCGGCTCGGCGGCGTGGGGGGGGGGGGGGGGGGGGGGGGGGGGGGGGGGGGGGGGGGGGGGGGGGGGGGGGGGGGCGGCGTGCCGGGTGGTGGCCACCACCCGGCCTGCGGAGTCCAGTACGAGCACCAGGTCCACGCCGGAGTCGGGCGCGGGCAGCGGCGCGGGAAGCGTGCCCGTGTCGACCTGCGCGGCGACCTTGCGCGCGGCCAGCTCGGTACGGCCCGTCGTGTTGTCCAGCAGATTGGCCCGCAGCACGGTGTAGAGCCAGCCCCCGCCCACCCCCAGCACCAGCGCCATCGTCAGCGCGGCCGCCGCCGCGGCCCGCCCCCGTACGCTCCGCGGCCACCGCACCCTGCGCGGCCACCGCCCCGGCGGCGGGCCACTAGCCACCGTCGGGCGCCATTCGGTAGCCCACCCCGTGCACCGTCAGGATCGACCGGCGCCCGAAGGGGGCGTCGACCTTCTTGCGCAGCGAGGACACGTACACCTCGACGATGTTCGGGTCGATCTCGGCGGGGGAGTCCCACACCTCGTCCAGGATGTCCTGCTTGGCCACCGCCCGGCCCTCGCCCGCCATCAGGCAGCGCAGTACGCCCAGTTCGCGCGCGGTCAGCTCGATGTCGGCGGCGCCCCTGCGGCACCGGCGGCCCTCGGCGTCCAGCGTCAGATCCCCGGCCTGCAGGGTGTGCGGGCGCTCGCCGCCCCGCCCCCGCCGCCCCAGCGCACGCAGCCGCGCCAGCAGGACGACGAAGGAGAACGGCTTGGTCAGATAGTCGTCGGCCCCCGAGTCCAGCCCCTCGGCCTCGTCGTACTCGCCGTCCTTGGCGGTCAGCATCAGCACCGGCGTCCAGATCTCGCGCCGCCGCAGCCGCCCGCAGAGCTCATAGCCGTTGAGCCCCGGCAGCATCACGTCCAGCACGATCACGTCGTACGGCCCCGCCAGCGCCAGCTCCAGCCCCCGGTGCCCGTCATGAGCGACATCCACCCAGTGCCCCTCAGCGGCCAGCCCCCGCCGAAGCGAATCGGCCAGCCCCTCTTCATCCTCGACCACCAGTACCCGCATGCCCCCATTGTCCGGGTTCGCCCGCGACACCTCTTTTTCACCACCCCCACCAGGGACGGCCGCGCCGACAAACACAACGGGAGGGGGCGGGGCTGCGGCGCGCCCGACCCGGACCAAACCCCTCGCCGAAGGCGAAAACCCCGCCGCGAGGCGACCCGATCGTGCCGGGCGACGCCAGTCGCGTTGGCACTCCGCTTGACCGAGTGCTAACCGCGTCATAACCTCGGGCCTGGCACTCTCCAACGGGGAGTGCCAAACACAGCGACGGGTAGATCCGGCACCCGCGACGACGGATCCGACCTGGTCGCCACCTCAGACAGTTAACCCCGTGAGATCTCCGAAGGGGGAGGTCGGATCGTGACGACCGCCAGCTCCAAGGTTGCCATCAAGCCGCTCGAGGACCGCATTGTGGTCCAGCCGCTCGACGCCGAGCAGACCACGGCCTCTGGCCTGGTTATCCCGGACACCGCGAAGGAGAAGCCCCAGGAGGGCGCCGTCCTCGCCGTGGGCCCGGGCCGCTTCGAGAACGGCGAGCGCCTGCCGCTCGACGTGAAGGTCGGCGACGTCGTGCTCTACAGCAAGTACGGCGGCACCGAGGTGAAGTACAACGGCGAGGAGTACCTCGTCCTCTCGGCTCGCGACGTGCTCGCGATCATCGAGAAGTAATTCACCCAGTTTTGCTGTGATCTGCGCCCCGGTCCCCGAGTTCTAACAACCCGGTAGCCGGGGCGCAGTTCCATTGAGAGGACTTGAAGCACACTCATGGCGAAGATCCTGAAGTTCGACGAAGACGCCCGTCGCGCCCTTGAGCGCGGCGTCAACAAGCTCGCCGACACGGTCAAGGTGACGATCGGCCCCCGCGGCCGCAACGTCGTCATCGACAAGAAGTTCGGCGCGCCCACCATCACCAACGACGGTGTCACCATCGCCCGCGAGGTCGAGGTCGAGGACCCGTACGAGAACCTCGGCGCCCAGCTGGTGAAGGAGGTGGCGACCAAGACCAACGACATCGCTGGTGACGGCACCACCACCGCCACCGTCCTGGCCCAGGCTCTGGTCCGCGAGGGCCTGCGCAACGTCGCCGCCGGCGCTTCCCCGGCCGCCCTGAAGAAGGGCATCGACGCCGCGGTCAAGGCCGTGTCCGAGGACCTCCTCGCGACCGCCCGCCCGATCGACGACAAGGCCGACATCGCGGCCGTCGCCGGCCTGTCCGCCCAGGACAAGCAGGTCGGCGAGCTCATCGCCGAGGCGATGGACAAGGTCGGCAAGGACGGTGTCATCACCGTCGAGGAGTCCAACACCTTCGGTCTGGAGCTGGACTTCACCGAGGGCATGGCCTTCGACAAGGGCTACCTGTCCCCCTACATGGTCACCGACCAGGAGCGTATGGAGGCCGTCCTCGACGACCCGTACATCCTGATCCACCAGGGCAAGATCGCCTCCATCCAGGACCTGCTGCCCCTCCTGGAGAAGGTCATCCAGGCCGGTGGCTCCAAGCCGCTGCTGATCATCGCCGAGGACGTCGAGGGCGAGGCGCTCTCCACCCTGGTCGTGAACAAGATCCGCGGCACCTTCAACGCCGTCGCCGTCAAGGCCCCGGGCTTCGGCGACCGCCGCAAGGCGATGCTGCAGGACATGGCCACCCTCACCGGTGCCACCGTCATCGCCGAGGAGGTCGGCCTCAAGCTCGACCAGGCCGGTCTGGACGTGCTGGGCTCGGCCCGCCGCGTGACCGTCACCAAGGACGACACCACCATCGTCGACGGTGGCGGCAACTCCGGTGACGTCGAGGGCCGCGTCGCCCAGATCAAGGCCGAGATCGAGGCCACGGACTCCGACTGGGACCGCGAGAAGCTCCAGGAGCGCCTCGCCAAGCTCGCCGGTGGCGTCTGCGTCATCCGCGTGGGTGCGGCCACCGAGGTCGAGCTCAAGGAGAAGAAGCACCGCCTGGAGGACGCGATCTCCGCGACCCGTGCGGCCGTTGAGGAGGGCATCGTCTCCGGCGGTGGCTCCGCGCTCGTCCACGCCGCCAAGGTGCTGGAGGGCGGCCTGGGCAAGGAGGGCGACGAGGCCACCGGTGTCGCCGTCGTCCGCCGCGCCGTCGTCGAGCCGCTGCGCTGGATCGCCGAGAACGCCGGCCTCGAGGGCTACGTCATCACCTCCAAGGTGGCGGAGCTGGAGAAGGGCCAGGGCTTCAACGCGGCCACCGGCGAGTACGGCGACCTGGTCAAGGCCGGCGTCATCGACCCGGTCAAGGTCACCCGCTCCGCCCTGGAGAACGCCGCCTCCATCGCCTCCCTGCTCCTGACGACCGAGACCCTGGTCGTCGAGAAGCCGGCGGAGGAGGAGCCCGAGGCCGGTCACGGCCACGGTCACGCGCACTGAGGCACCGGCACGCAGCGCAGTCCGGCTGAGCCGCTGACGCGCTGACGCCGTACCGAAGCCCGGTCTCCCGTGGGGGGACCGGGCTTCGGCCGTCTTCGCCGCGGGCCGCGCTCAGGCCAAGTGGTCGAGGTCCTGCGGCCGTACGGGATGCGCGAACGGCAGCCCGCGGGCGTACCGCTCGATCTCGTCCAGCGCCGCGTCCGCCAGGCGGTGCAGCTCGCCGCCCAGCGAACCGGCGATGTGCGGGGTCAGCAGCACATTGGGCAGGTCGTACAACGGCGAGTCGGCGGGCGGGAGTTCGGGGTCCGTGACGTCCAGGACCGCGTTCAGCCGGCCCGAGGCCAGCTCCTTGAGCAGCGCGCGCTCGTCGACGAGCGAGCCCCGCGCGGTGTTGAGGAGGGTCGCGCCGTCCTGCATCAGCCCCAGCTGCCGCGCGCCGATCATGTGCCGGGTGGCGGGGAGCTGCGGCGCGTGGACGGTGACGGTGTCGCTCTGCGCGCACAGCTCGTCCAGCGGTACGCGCCGCGCGCCCAGCCGCGCCGCCTGCTCCTGCGCCACGTACGGATCGTGCAGCAGCACCGAAAGGTCGAAGGGGCGCAGCAGCTCGATCACCCGGCGCCCGACGCGGGAGGCGCCGACGACGCCGACCGTCCGCTGGTGGTTGCCCGAACCCGCCAACTCCCGCATCCAGTCGTGCCGTTGGCCGCGCAGTGCGCGGTAGCGCTGCGCCGCGTGCAGCACGCGCTTGTGGGCGAAGAGGATCGCGGCGAGGGTGAATTCGGCGACCGGCACCGCGTTGGCCTCCGCCGCCGAGGAGACGGTGATGCCCCGCTCCCAGCAGGCGGGCGTGATGTGCCCCTTCACCGACCCGGCCGCGTGCACGACGGCACGCAGCCGCGGCGCCCGCTCCAGCACCCGCGCGGTCACCGGCGGCGCCCCCCAGCACGTCAGCAGTACCTCTGCCTGCCCGAGCGCCGCCGCCACCTCGGCCCCCGGCTCCGCCAACTCCTGCGCCACCAGCCCCGTTTCGACCCGCGCCAGCGCCGCGAGCCGCCCGAGATGCCGCTCGTGGAACAGCTGCTCGGCCACCTCCGGCCCCATGCAGACCAGCACCACGGGCCGCCGCCCCGGTGCGCCCGCCGCCCGCCCGTCCACGGCTCCGGCCGCCCTACTGGGGCCCGTACTTGCGGCCCGTCTTGGAGGTGATGCCGCCCAGGAGGTTGCGGGGGGCGAGCTTGGCGGCGCCCATCAGGGCCTTGTAGCGCGGGTCCGGCACGGACAGGGACTTGCCGCGGGCCAGGTCGCGCATGGCCGCGTCCACCAGCTTGTCCGCGTCCAGCCACATCCAGCTCGGGATGTTGTCGGTCCCCATCCCGGCCCGCTGGTGGAATTCGGTGCGCACGAATCCGGGGCACAGCGCCATCAGCCGTACGTTGCTGCTCGCCAGGTCGCGCGCCGCGCCCTGCGTGAACTGCGCGACCCACGCCTTGCTCGCCCCATAGGTGCCGCGCGGCACGAACGCCGCGATCGAGGCGACATTGACGACTGCGCCGCGCCGCCGCTCGCGCATCCCCTTGACCGCCTCCGAGGTCAGCCGCAGCACCGCCTCGCAGTGCACCTTGAGCATCGCCAGCTCATCGTTCATCGGCACTTCCAGGTACTCGCCCTTGTTGCCGAACCCCGCGTTGTTGACCAGCAGATCCACCGGGTGCGTACGGTCGGCCAGCCGCGCCTCGACCGCCTCGATCCCCTCGTCCGTGGCCAGGTCGGCCTCCAGGACCTCGGCCTCGATGCCGTGCCGGTCGTGCAGTTCGGTGGCCTGCTCCCGCAGCCGCTTCTCGTCGCGCGCCACCAGCACCACGTTGTGGCCGTCCTTGGCCAGCCGCCGGGCGAAGGCCGCCCCGATGCCCGCCGTTGCTCCCGTAATCAATGCAGTCGTCATACGGGCACGCTATCCGCCCGGCCGCGGGGCCGTGGGCCGCATATCCGCCAAGATCCAGCAGCCCGCCGCCCACCTGTTCGCGGCAGGTCCGGACCCCCTGGACCGCCGGCCTCAACTCCCCTCCCCGCAGCGGATGTTGACCGGCGCCCGCGGGCCGCCCCGTATGCCCGTACGGTGCGCCCGCAAAGTTCATCACCGTGAGTGGCCCCGTCCACGGCGTGATCCCCCGCGCGGGGCCCGCGCTCCGGCCGCCGGCGCACGGCCGGCGGCGGACCGCCCCGGACCACTGTGACCCAAGCCGCTCTCGATAATTCCCCGCAGCCCCCAAGATTCGCTTATGATCGAAGAATGATCGAGGCCCGTCATCTCCGCGTGCTGCGCGCCGTCGACCGGACCGGCTCCTTCTCGGCCGCCGCCCGGGAGCTGGGCTGTACCCAGCCCGCCGTCAGCCAGCAGATGAAGGCGCTCGAGCAGTCCGTGGGCACGCCCCTGCTGATCCGTACGGGCCGCGAGATGCGGCTGACCCAGGCCGGCGAGGCCCTGGTGCGGCACGCCGCCGGGATCCTGGCCGGGCTGACCGCCGCCGAGGAAGAGGTCGCCGCGATCGCGGGCCTGCGGGCGGGCCGGGTGCGGCTGGTCTCCTTCCCCTCCGGCAGCTCCACGCTCGTACCGACCGCGCTGGCCGCGATGCGCGCCGCGCACCCCGGCACCCGCGTCTCCCTGGTCGAGGCCGAGCCGCCCCGCTCCATCGAGATGCTGCGCAACGGGGACTGCGAGATCGCGCTGGCCTTCCGCTACCCGGAGGTGCGCGGCGCCGATCCGGCCGCCGACGCGGAGTGGGACGACCTCGTCGTACGCCCGATCCTCGCCGACCGGCTGGTCGGCCTGGTCCCCGAGGACCACCGCCTCGCGCAGGCGCCGCGCATCGGCTTCGCCGAGCTGGCCGACGAGCCCTGGATCGCGGGCTGCCCGCGCTGCCGCAGGCACCTCGTCGAGGTCTGCGAGAGCGCGGGCTTCACCCCCCGCATCGACTTCGCCACCGACGACTACCCGGCGGTGATCGGGCTGGTCGGCGCGGGTCTGGGAGTGGCGGCGCTGCCCGGCCTCGCGCTGGAGTCCGTACGGCCCAAGGGGGCCAGGACCGTGGTGATGGAGCCGGCCGTGCAGCGCGAGATCGTGGCGCTCACGCTGCCGGACCTGGCCCATGTCCCGGCCGTCGACGCGATGCTCGACCACCTCGCGGACGCCGGCCGCCGCTGACCGGGAGCGGCATCCCGCCGCCCCGAATGAACGTTTCTTCAGTCCTCGGCCGTCACGCGCTGGTCGCGCCCGCGCGCCCGGCCGCCACCGTCGCGGGAACCAGGCGGTGGCGGGCCCGGCCCATCAGTTCCTCGCGCTCGTCCTCCGTCAGGCCGCCCCAGACTCCGTAGGGCTCGCGGACCGCCAGGGCGTGTGCCGCGCACTGGGACCGCACCGGGCAGCGCATGCAGACCTCTTTCGCCGATGTCTCGCGCGCGCTGCGGGCCGCTCCGCGCTCGCCCTCGGGGTGGAAGAAGAGCGAGCTGTCCACGCCGCGGCACGCGGCGAGGAGCTGCCAGTCCCAGAGGTCTGCGTTCGGGCCCGGGAGGCGGGAGAAATCTGCCATTGCTTGATCCCCTCGAAGCGTGCTGGTTCGGGCTCTCGGTGCTCAAGACCGTACATCTACTGTCTAAGTAGATGTAAATATGACTCATTGCGAATCTAGCCATAGACACCGTGAAAATGGAAGAAAAGCCGCCAAATAGGGCATGGAGCCAAGAAGGGGGGTGCTTGCGCCCGATGCGCCTTCTGCGTGTCCAGGCCCTCACGTAGAGTGTCGAAAGCGGCTACCCGACCCGTAACTCTTTCGAGTGACCGTCGTTGAGAGGGCGGAGGCGGTTGATGGAGCAAGTCCTCGGGCAGGTGTCCGAGGCCGTCAATCGCACAGGTGAATACGTACCAGCCTGGAGGCTCAAGGTGACGCGCAGCAGCTGTGAGAGCCGCGGAGGACAGCCATGACATCCGTCCTCGTCTGCGACGACTCCCCGCTTGCCCGAGAGGCGCTGCGCCGGGCGGTTGCGACCGTCCCCGGTGTCGAGCGCGTGACGACTGCGGCCAACGGCGAGGAAGTCCTCCGCCGCTGGGGTGCTGATCGCTCGGACCTGATTCTGATGGACGTACGGATGCCCGGGCTCGGCGGTGTGGAAACCGTGCGGCGGCTGCTGTCCGCCGACCCCGGGGCCCGGATCATCATGCTCACGGTCGCCGAGGACCTGGACGGTGTCGCGCTCGCGGTCGCCGCAGGTGCGCGCGGCTATCTGCACAAGGACGCCTCGCGCGCCGAGCTGCGGGCCACGGTCACCCAGGCGCTCGCCGACCCGACGTGGCGCCTGGCCCCGCGGCGGCTGCGGTCGGCGGAGATGGGTGCGGCCCCGACGCTGACCGCCCGCGAGATCCAGGTGCTGGAGGGGATGAGCCACGGCCGTTCCAACGCCGAGATCGGGCGCGAGCTGTTCCTGTCGGAGGACACGGTCAAGACGCACGCCAGGAGGCTTTTCAAGAAGCTCGGCGCCTCCGACCGCGCGCACGCCGTCGCCCTGGGTTTCCGCTGGGGTCTGGTCCGCTGAGCGCGCCGGGCAACGGGATTGCGGCGCCCGCCACTTGATCGGGAGGCGAGAGCCGCAACCCCGCTGCTACGGCGCCCGGCGCCGAAAAGTCACGCGATACCGCATCCTTGAGTTGTGACTCCTCCCCGGCGGAGGCCGGGGCTTCTCACTCGGCCAGAAGAGACCTCATGACGGACAAGCCCTGCCCGGTGCCGTACGGCACGGATACAAGCTACCGGCGCGGTCTCGGGGTCGGCATGGGCACAACCCGATCGGGGGAGGCGTGGGACGTGGGTGCTGGTGCGATGGCTCGTAACGGTTCAGTGCACAACAACGGGGGCGATGCCGCGAACGGCGGCGCGCCAAGGCACCATGGACCGATGCGCGATGACGGGACACAGGAGATCGGCGGTCTCGTCGCACGCGCCGTCGAGGGCGACCGGCGGGCCACACACGACCTGCTGGCCCATGTGCATCCCCTGGCCCTGCGCTACTGCCGTACGCGGCTGTCCCGGCTTCCGGGCGACGCGCGGCACTTCGTCGAGGACCTGGCGCAGGAGGTCTGCGTGGCGGTGCTGTGCGCACTGCCGCGCTACCGCGACACCGGAAAGCCCTTCGAGGCGTTCGTCTTCGCCATCGCCGCCCACAAGGTCGCCGACCTCCAGCGGGCCGCGATGCGCGGGCCCGGCAGTACGGCCGTCCCCTCGGACGAGATGCCGGAGCAGCCGGACGACTCGCTGGGCCCCGAGGAGCGGGCGCTGCTGAGCAGCGACGCGGAGTGGGCCAAGAAGCTGCTGGCCAACCTTCCGGAGAACCAGCGCGAGCTGGTGCTGCTGCGGGTCGCGGTCGGGCTGACGGCCGAGGAGACCGGGCAGATGCTGGGGATGTCGCCGGGTGCGGTGCGGGTGGCGCAGCACCGGGCGCTGAGCCGGCTGCGGGCGCTGGCCGAGCAGTAGCGGCGGGCCTTCGGGCGGGTGTGCGGCAGGCCGGGCTTGTGCGAACGTACAAGCGATCAGGATCACAAGATCGTGGAATGAGACACCTGCGGTTCCCGTTAGCATGGACGTCCGCGCCGGTGCAAGACCATTGGGAAGGTGTCATGACTGACAACGTCGACGGAATGCCTGAGAAATTCGCGATGCTCGGGCTGACCTACGACGACGTGCTGCTGTTGCCCGGTGCTTCGGAGGTACTGCCGAACGCCGTCGACACCGCGTCCCGTGTTTCCCGCAACGTCAGCGTGAACATCCCGCTGCTGTCCGCGGCGATGGACAAGGTCACCGAGGCGCGGATGGCCATCGCCATGGCGCGGCAGGGCGGCGCCGGTGTGCTGCACCGCAACCTGTCCATCGAGGACCAGGCCAACCAGGTCGACCTGGTCAAGCGCTCCGAGTCGGGCATGGTGACCGACCCGATCACGGTCCGGCCGGACGCGACGCTGGCCGAGGCGGACGCGCTGTGCGCGAAGTTCCGTATCAGCGGTGTGCCGGTGACGGACGCGGCGGGCAAGCTGCTGGGCATCGTCACCAACCGCGACATGGCCTTCGAGCTGGACCGCAGCCGCCAGGTGCGCGAGGTCATGACGCCGATGCCGCTGGTGACCGGCAAGGTCGGCATCTCCGGCGAGGACGCCATAGAGCTGCTGCGCCGCCACAAGATCGAGAAGCTGCCGCTGGTCGACGACGCGGGCGTGCTCAAGGGCCTGATCACGGTCAAGGACTTCGTGAAGGCCGAGAAGTACCCCAACGCCGCCAAGGACGCCGACGGCCGGCTGATCGTCGGTGCCGCGGTGGGCGTCGGCGACGAGGCGTACGACCGGGCGCAGGCGCTGGTCGAGGCCGGGGCGGACTTCCTGGTCGTGGACAGCGCGCACGGCCACAGCCGCGGCATCCTCGACATGATCGCCAAGGTCAAGTCCAACATCAACGTCGACGTGGTGGGCGGCAATGTCGCCACGCGGGACGGTGCGCAGGCGCTGATCGACGCGGGCGTGGACGGCGTGAAGGTCGGCGTGGGCCCCGGCTCCATCTGCACCACCCGCGTGGTCGCCGGTATCGGCGTGCCGCAGGTCACCGCGATCTTCGAGGCCGCGAAGGCGTGCCACGCGGCCGGTGTGCCGCTGATCGGCGACGGCGGTCTGCAGTTCTCCGGCGACATCGCCAAGGCGATCGCGGCCGGTGCGGACACGGTCATGCTGGGCTCGCTGCTGGCCGGCTGCGAGGAGTCGCCGGGCGAGATGGTCTTCATCAACGGCAAGCAGTTCAAGTCCTACCGGGGCATGGGCTCGCTGGGCGCGATGCAGTCCCGCGGCCAGGCGCGCTCCTTCTCCAAGGACCGCTACTTCCAGGACAACGTGCTCTCCGAGGACAAGCTGGTCCCCGAGGGCATCGAGGGCCAGGTGCCCTACCGCGGCCCGCTGGGCTCGGTGGCCCACCAGCTGGTCGGCGGCCTGCGCGCCTCCATGGGCTACGTCGGCTCCGCCGACATCCAGGAGCTCAAGGACAAGGGCCGCTTCGTCCGGATCACCGCCGCGGGCCTCAAGGAGAGCCACCCGCACGACATCCAAATGACGACTGAGGCGCCGAACTACTCGCGGCGGTGAGGACGCGGCCCCCGGCTGGGGGTCCGGGGGTTACCCCCCGGGGTAGAGGGGTCAGATGACGACCGAGGCGCCGAACTACTCGCGGCGGTGATCCGTCGCTTCGTACGAGCTTCAACGGAGCCCGCGACCGTAAGGCCGCGGGTTTCGTCGTGTCGGGGATACTGGAACGGCAGACGTAGAGGGAAAGGCCACATCAGTGACTGAGATCGAGATCGGGCGCGGCAAGCGCGGCCGTCGGGCGTACGCATTCGACGACATCGCCGTCGTCCCGAGCCGCCGTACCCGCGACCCGAAGGAGGTCTCGATCGCCTGGCAGATCGACGCCTACCGCTTCGAGCTGCCGTTCCTGGCGGCGCCGATGGACTCGGTGGTCTCGCCGCAGACCGCGATCCGCATCGGTGAGCTGGGCGGTCTGGGGGTTCTCAACCTGGAGGGCCTGTGGACGCGGTACGAGGACCCGGAGCCGCTGCTCGCGGAGATCGCCGAGCTGGACGGGGAGACCGCCACCAAGCGGCTCCAGGAGATCTACGCCGCGCCGATCAAGGAAGAGCTGATCGGGCAGCGCATCAAGGAGGTGCGCGACGCGGGTGTGGTCACCGCCGCGGCGCTCTCCCCGCAGCGCACCGCCCAGTTCTCCAAGGCGGTCGTGGACGCGGGCGTGGACATCTTCGTGATCCGCGGCACGACCGTCTCCGCCGAGCACGTCTCGGGTGCCGCCGAGCCGCTGAACCTCAAGCAGTTCATCTACGAGCTGGACGTCCCGGTCATCGTGGGCGGCTGCGCGACCTACACCGCGGCCCTGCACCTGATGCGTACCGGCGCCGCGGGCGTGCTGGTGGGCTTCGGCGGCGGCGCCGCGCACACCACCCGTAACGTGCTGGGCATCCAGGTGCCGATGGCGACCGCGGTGGCCGATGTCGCGGCCGCGCGCCGGGACTACATGGACGAGTCCGGCGGCCGCTACGTCCACGTCATCGCCGACGGCGGCGTGGGCTGGTCCGGCGACCTGCCCAAGGCGATCGCCTGTGGCGCGGACGCGGTGATGATGGGCTCGCCGCTGGCGCGCGCCACCGACGCGCCGGGCCGCGGCCACCACTGGGGCATGGAGGCCGTCCACGAGGACGTGCCGCGCGGCAAGCGCATGGACCTGGGCGCGGTCGGCACGACCGAGGAGATCCTGTGCGGTCCCTCGACCCGTCCCGACGGGTCGATGAACTTCTTCGGCGCGCTGCGCCGGGCGATGGCGACCACCGGCTACTCCGAGCTCAAGGAGTTCCAGCGGGTCGAGGTGACGGTCGCGCCGTCGCAGCACGACAACCGCTGAGTACGCCGCGTATGACGTGAAGGGGCCCGGACCGCATCGGCGGTCCGGGCCCCTTCACGTGCGCGCCGACGGGGTCAGCCGCGGGCGGCGCCCAGCTTCTTGGACATGCTGAACGCCGAGACGGCGGCCAGGACGTAGAAGAGGTAGTCGATCGGGCCGAGGTTCTTGAACAGGCCCTGGGTGAGCAGGCCGATGTCGCTCACCAGGGTGCTCAGCGCACCGGCCAGGGCGCCGCCGGACAGGGCCAGCGAGACGCCGAAGAGCTGGCCCAGGTAGACACCGATGAGGCCGAGCAGGGCGCCGATGAAGGGCAGCGCGTCGTTGCGGCCGCCGACCTTGCCCAGCGCCAGGCCGATGAGGGCGCCGGTGCCGACGGCCAGATAGCCGACCTGGACCTCGGCGGCCTTGAGGATGAAGCCGTAGACGGCCGAGCCCACGAGCATGGCGACGATCGCGAGCAGCACGGCCGGGCCCGGGTTGCCGCGCTGGACCGGCGGGGCGGGGAAGCCGGGCTGTACGGGGGCGCCGAACCCGGCTTGGGGGGCCTGGGGCGGCTGGCCGTAGGGGCCGGGCTGCGGGGCGTACGGGCCGGGCTGCTGGGCGTAGGGACCCGGCTGCTGGGGCTGCTGCGGCTGGCCGTACGGGCCGGGCTGCTGGGGCTGCTGTTGCCAGGGCTGGCTCATGGTGGTTCCCCCCGAGGTGAAAGCGGTGTGGTCGCACGGGCGTCTGGTGCGCGCCTCAAGCTAACAGCTAGGGGTGACATGTCCACTTTGGATTACCGGAAGTGGCAGGTCAGAGGGGTCAGGGGAGGGTCACAGCCGGTGGGCGGCGCCGGTCGGGGTGGCGCCCCGGGTGTCCAGCAGGAGCTGTGCCTTGACGGCCAGGCCCTGGAGGTCGTAGGTGCGGTGGTGCTGCAGGAGCAGCGTCAGGTCGGCGGCGGCCGCGGCCTCGTACAGCGAGTCGGCGCGCGGGATGGGGCGGTCCAGGACGTGCCACTGGGGGACGTAGGGGTCGTGGTACGTCAGATGGGCGCCCAGCTCCATGAGGCGGGAGGCGATCTCGCGGGCCGGTGAGCCCTCCTGGTCGCCGATGTCGGGCTTGTAGGTGACACCGAGGAGCAGGACGCGGGCGCCGCGGGCGGACTTGCCGTGCTCGTTCAGGAGGGTGGCGCAGCGCTGGACGACATAGCGCGGCATCCGGCCGTTGACCTCCTGGGCGAGCTCGACCATGCGCAGCGGGTAGCCCAGTGAACGGCCTTTGTAGGAGAGGTAGTTGGGGTCCACGGGGGCGGCGTGGCCGCCGACGCCGGGGCCGGGGCGGAAGGCCTGGAAGCCGAACGGCTTGGTCTCCGCGCAGCGGATCACGTCCCACAGGTCCACGCCGATGTCGTGGCACAGCACCGCCATCTCGTTCATCAGCGCGATGTTGATGTGGCGGTAGTTGGTCTCCAGCAGCTTGGCGGTCTCCGCCTCGCGCGGACCTCTGGCGCGTACGACCTTGTCGGTGAGGCGGCCGTAGAAGGCGGCGGCGGCCTCGGTGCAGGCGGGGGTGAGGCCGCCGATGACCTTGGGCGTATTGGCGTAGCGGTGGGTGCGGTTGCCGGGGTCGTGGCGGGTGGGGGAGCAGGCGAGGTGGAAGTCGCGGCCCGCCCTGAGTCCGGAACCGGCCTCCAGCAGGGGGCGCAGGAATTCCTCGGTGGCGCCCGGGTAGGCGGTCGATTCGAGGATGACCGTGGTGTGCGGGCGCAGGTGCGCGGCCAGGGTGCGGGCCGCCTCGGCGATCGCGGACAGGTCCAGGGCCCGGTCCTCGCCCAGCGGAGTGGGGGAGCAGATGACGGCGGTACGGACCCGGCCGAGGGCCGCGGGGTCGGCGGTGGTGCGAAAGCCCGCGGACAGCAGCCGGCGGATCTCGGTGGCCGACAGCGGCCCGTCCGCGCCGGGTGCGACGGCGGGCGGGGCGCCGGCCGGGAGGTCCTGCGGCCCCGGCGCGTATCCGATGGTGCTGATGCCGGCTGCGGTGGCGGCTTGGGCGAGGGGGAGGCCGATGTGGCCGAGTCCGATGACGGCGAGGTCTGCGGGCATGGCTGGCTGCCGTCCTTCCCGAGCGATTCCGAATGGCGCATAAGTAGACTAAGCAGACATTTGACCCAGAATGGGGATTGGTGGATCGAGGCGGCGGGGTGTTGCCGCCGCGGGCCCAGGGTGGATAGCGCTCCTTGTGGCGGACAGAATCGATCCTGGAGTGTGGCCCCGATCACAGCGGGAGGCAGTGGTGAGGACAGCGACACTGGGACCGGCCCAGCGCGCCGAGGCGCTCGCACGAATGGCGGAGCGGGAGCTGGACGTGCTGGTGGTCGGCGGCGGCGTGGTCGGCGCGGGCACCGCACTGGACGCGGCGACGCGCGGGCTGGCCACCGGGCTGGTCGAGGCGCGGGACTGGGCGTCGGGCACGTCCTCCCGCTCCAGCAAGTTGATCCACGGCGGGCTGCGCTATCTGGAGATGCTGGACTTCGCGCTCGTACGCGAGGCCCTCAAGGAGCGCGGGCTGCTGCTGGAGCGGCTGGCGCCCCATCTGGTCAAGCCGGTGCCCTTCCTCTATCCGCTCCAGCACAAGGGCTGGGAGCGCTGGTACGCAGGATCGGGCGTGGCGCTGTACGACGCGATGTCCGTCTCCTCGGGACACGGGCGCGGGCTGCCCACCCACCGCCACCTCACGCGGCGGCACGCACTCAAAGTGGCGCCCTGCCTGAAGAAGGACGCGCTGGTGGGGGCGCTGCAGTACTACGACGCGCAGATGGACGACGCCCGCTACGTCGCCACGATCGTACGGACCGCCTCCGCCTATGGCGCCGATGTCGCCAACCGGGCGCGGGTGGTGGGCTTTCTGCGCGAGGGCGAACGGGTCGTCGGCGCCCGGGTGCAGGACGTCGAAGGGGGCGGGGAGTACGAGATCCGCGCGCGGCAGGTGGTGAATGCGACCGGGGTGTGGACCGATGACACCCAGGGCCTGATCAATGAGCGCGGGCAGTTCCACGTACGGGCGTCGAAAGGCATTCACCTGGTGGTGCCCAAGGACCGGATCCATTCGACGACCGGGCTCATTCTGCGGACCGAGAAAAGCGTGCTGTTCGTCATTCCGTGGGGGCGGCACTGGATTATCGGCACGACGGACACGGACTGGGATCTGGACAAGGCGCACCCGGCGGCCTCCAGTGCGGATATCGACTATCTGCTGGAGCACGTGAATTCGGTGCTGGGCACTCCGCTGACCCGGGACGACGTACAGGGCGTGTACGCGGGCCTGCGGCCGCTGCTGGCCGGGGAGTCGGACGCGACCAGCAAGCTGTCCAGGGAGCACACGGTGGCGCACCCGGTGCCCGGGCTGGTGGTCGTGGCGGGCGGCAAGTACACGACGTACCGGGTGATGGCCAAGGACGCGGTGGACGAGGCCGTGCACGGGCTGGACCAGCGGGTGGCCGCCTGCGTGACCGAGGACGTGCCGCTGGTCGGGGCCGAGGGCTACAAGGCGATGTGGAACGGGCGGGCGCGCACGGCGGCACGCACCGGGCTCCATGTGGCGCGCATTGAGCATCTGTTGAACCGCTACGGGTCGCTGGCGGAGGAGCTGCTGGAGATGGTGGTGGCCGACCCCTCGCTCGGCGAGCCGCTGGCGGCGGCGGACGACTATCTGCGGGCGGAGGTCGTCTACGCGTGCTCGCACGAGGGGGCGCGGCATCTGGACGATGTGCTCACCCGGCGTACGCGGATCTCGATCGAGACCTTCGACCGGGGGACGCGCAGCGCGCGCGAGTGCGCGGAGTTGATGGCGCCGGTGCTGGGGTGGGACAAGGGGCAGATCGACCGGGAGGTCCAGCACTACGAGAAGCGGGTGGAGGCGGAGCGGGAGTCGCAGCGGCAGCCGGATGATCTGACGGCGGATGCGGCGCGGTTGGGGGCGCCGGATATCGTGCCGCGCTAGTTTTCGGGCCCCGTGATCGCTCGGTGGCTCGTCCTCAGGTGCCGGACGGGCTGATGTCGCGTTGCGCGCTCGTCCTCAGGCGCCGGACCGGCTGGATTTGGGTTGGCCCGGGCTGGATTTGGGTGGGCAGAATTCGGCGGTCAGGACGGATGTCGTCAGGGCCGGGTTGGTGAGTGTGTCGGTGTTGAGGTGGAAGGTGAGGATGTGGTGGCCGCTGGGGGAGGCGGCGGATCGGGTGTATGAGCCGTTGATGTCGCCGTTGTGGCCCCAGACGGTGGTGCCGCAGGGGAGTTCGGTGGCGTAGAGGCCCAGGCCGTAGGTGTTGCCCCGGTGGCGGGGGTCGAGGAGCTGGGCCATCTGGCGCGGGGGCAGCAGGCGGCCGCCGAGAAGGGCGGCGAAGAAGCGGTTGAGGTCGTCGAGGGTGGTGACGATCTCGCCGGCGGCTCCCGCGCGGCTGGGGTCCAGGGCGGTGGTGTCCACCCGGTGGTGCCCGATGAGGGAGTACGCGCGTCCGTACGGCTGGGGCAGGGCCGGGCTGGTGCCGGGGAAGGTGGTGCCGGTGAGGCGGAAGGGGGCGAGGATGCGGCGGCGGACCTCCTCGGCGTACGGGCGGCCGGTGAGCTGCCCGATGAGCATGCCCAGCAGGACGTAGTTGGTGTTGGAGTAGGCGTAGCGGGTGCCGGGGGCGGTCGGCGGCGGGTGCCGCAGGGCGGTGCGCAGCAGGCCGGCGGGGGTGTGGGTGTCGTAGCGGTGGGCGGGGAAGCCGTGGCCGTGCAGGCGCCGGGAGAGCCGGGGGTCCTGGGTGTAGTCGAACAAGCCGCTGGTGTGGTCCAGGAGTTGGCGGACGCTCACCCGGGCGAGGGCCGGGGCGTGGCGGACGCGGGCGGGCAGGTGGGGTGCGGCGGGGGCGTCCAGGGTGAGTCTGCCCTCGGCGGCCAGCTGGAGGACGACGGCCGCGATGAAGGTCTTGGTGAGGCTGCCCGCGCGGAAGTGGTCCGCGCGCCGTATCGGTCGGCGGCTGGTCAGGTCGGCGACGCCCGCGGTGGTGAAGCGGGCGGCGGCCGGGTCCGCGCCGCGGGTGGCGAGGGCTGCGGCTCCCGGTGCTCCGTCGGCGACGAGCCGCTTCAGGGCGCCGGGGGTGGCCCAAGCGCCGGAGGCGTTGACGGGCCGTGGCGGGTGGGGAGCGGTGTGCTCCGTGGTGCTGGTGATGGTGGTGAGGACGAGGGCGGTCGCGAGGGCGAGGGCTCTCGTCGTACGGGCGAGGCGCAGGGGCGGGCGGGCGGTGAAGCGGGCCGCGGACGGCGGTGTGGAGCACATTCTCGATCGCGTCCCCGGTCGCGTCGGTAGCGGGATTCCAGCGGGACTTCCCTACGTCACCGCCATCATGACGGGTGGGCAGAAGGCCCCGTGCCACGGACCCGGGCCTTCCCCATGGCCGCGGATGAGAGAGAATGAAGGCTCCGCCAGGGTGGGTTGTCCGAGTTGAGCCAGTTTGGTGACCGATTCGTGTTCGTAGGTGCCAACTCGGCTGGATTGCAGAGGGGATTCAGTGGGCGACGAGGACGAGAAGGACGGCGAGAAGGGCAGGCTGCTCGCCGGCCGGTACCGGCTCGCCGATGTCCTCGGCCGGGGCGGTATGGGCACGGTCTGGCGTGCGCGGGACGAGGTGCTCGGCCGTACGGTCGCGGTCAAGGAGCTGCGCTTCCCCGGCGGTGTCGAGGAGGACGAGAAGCGCCGCCTGGTCACCCGTACGCTGCGTGAGGCCAAGGCGATTGCCCGGATCCGCAACAACGGCGCGGTGACCGTCTACGACGTGGTCGACGAGGACGACCGGCCGTGGATCGTCATGGAGTTGGTCGAGGGTCGCTCGCTCGCCGAGGTCGTCCGCGACGACGGCCAGCTGACCCCGCGCCGCGCGGCCGAGGTGGGCCTGGCCGTACTGGACGTGCTGCGCGCCGCCCACCGCGAGGGCATTCTGCACCGCGATGTGAAGCCGTCCAATGTGCTGATATCGGACGACGGCCGGGTCGTGCTGACCGACTTCGGTATCGCGCAGGTCGAGGGCGACCCCTCCGTGACCTCGACCGGCATGCTCGTCGGCGCGCCCTCCTACATCTCGCCGGAGCGGGCGCGCGGGCAGAAGCCGGGCCCGCCGGCCGACATGTGGTCCCTGGGCGGGCTGCTGTACGCGTGCGTCGAGGGCGTACCGCCGTACGACAAGGGCTCGGCGATAGCGACCCTGACGGCGGTGATGACCGAGCCGGTGGAGCCGCCCAAGAGCGCGGGCGCCCTGGAAGAGGTCATCTACGGGCTGCTGGTCAAGGACCCGGACCGGCGGCTGGACGACGCGGGCGCGCGGGCGCTGCTGCTGGATGTCGTGCACGCGCCGGAGGACACCGGGCCCAAGGCGCCCGAGCCGCCGCTGGAGGCCACGCGCGCGATGACGCTGCCGCCGCCTCCGGTGGAGCGGGAGCGCGGCGAGCGGGCCGGGGGCACGGCCAAGAGCGGGCCCGGGAGCGGGCCCAAGGGCGGCGCGAAGGGTGCCGGGCCGAAGAGCGCCGGATCCAAGAGCGCCGGATCCAAGAGCGCCGGATCCAAGGGCGCCGGGACCAAGAGCGGTGCGGCGGCCGGGGCCAAGGCCAAGGCGCGTCCGGGGCAGGGCGCGGGCAGGCCGGGCGCTGCGGCCGGGGCGGGCGCCGGGGCGCGGCCGTCGGCGCAGGCGGGTGCCAAGGCCGGGGCGCGGGATGCCGCGCCGGTGCGGTCCGCGGCTCCGGTGCGGTCCGGGGCGGCAGGGCCGGGCGGACGTCCGGGCTTCGACACCGAGGCCGCCAAGGAGCGGGTGCGCGGCGCGCTGCAGTCCGTACGCAACGCCGCTGCCGCCGCCACGGCCAAGTCCGGGGCGAAGCCCGGGGAGAGGGCCGGCGGCGACGGGAGACCGCCCGTACCGCGGGCGTCGGTGACCGATGTCGTGCCGCGGCGCACGCTGATCATCGTGGCGGTGGTCGTGGCGCTGGCGGTGCTGGGCACCGTGCTCGCCTTCGCGATCGGCGGGGGCGAGGACAAGGGCGCCGCCAACAACAAGGACAACAAGGGCAGTTCCGCACAGAAGGGCGCCGGCAAGGGCTCGGGTGCGGACGCCGGCGCGAAGGACGGGCAGTCCTCGACGCCGTCTGCGGGCGGCGGGCCGGGCGAGGGTGCCGGCAACGGCGGCGACAAGGGCGGCGAAGAGGGCGGGAAAGACAAGGCCGACAAGGCGGATAAGGGAGATAAGGGCGACAAGGGCGATGGGGAGGTGCCGGAAGGGTTCTCCGAGGTCGGCAATGACCGGTTCCACTTCGCCATGGCGATGCCGGACGGCTGGAAGCAGACGGCTACCGCGGGCCGCGGCTCCGGTGCCATATACAGCGCTTCGGGCGGTTTCCCCCGTATTCAGGTCGACCACAACAGCACGCCCGGGGACGACGCCGCTGCCGCCTGGCGCAGCCTGGAGCCCAATGTGCGGGACGGCAGCAAGGACTACGACCGCATCGACATCAAGTCCGTGGACTGGCGCGACTACCCGACCGTCGCCGACTGGTCCTTCACCCGTCAGCAGGGCGGCGAGAAGGTACGGGTCCTCAACCGCGGCTTCAAGGCGGACGACGACAACGGCTTCGCGATCATGATCAGCTGCAAGGACGACGCGTGGATGGACGCGGAGTGCAGGCAGTTGCGGGAGACGGCCTTCAAGACGTTCGAGGTACGGGACTGAGCGCGGTGCCGGGCGCGGGCCCGGAGCCGGGCGATGGGGTTGAGCCAGCCCGAGGCTGTTGCGCCGAGCGGCTCTCAACCCCCGCCTCGGGCACGTATCGTGAGACCGCTTGGACCGTACGCAGCCGTAATCGGCGGTAATGCGACCGGATTTGACAGCGGGCAGGTCGGCCGCTGGGCAGAGATGGACGGGCGGCGCGCGGCGCGCGCTCTGGGGAGGGGTCGTGGACGAGTACGCGGGAAGAGTGCTCGCCGAGCGCTACCGCCTGCCGATGCCGCCCTCGCACGAGTACGAACTCGTCGAGACCCGCGCCTTCGACACCTACAGCGGGCAGGAAGTGCTGGTCCGGCAGGTGCCGTTGCCGGAGGTCGTGGACGCCGAGGTGGTCGGCGCGGAGAGTGCGGGCGGCCCGTACCCCGCCGGTGGCGCGCGCGGGCCGGTCGGCCGTACGGGAGCCCTGCGCCACGCCGAGGCCGACCGCGCTCCTGCCGATCCGGCCGTACGGCGCGCCCTGGAGGCGGCGACCGCGGCGGCGCGGATACCCGACCACCCCCAACTCGACCAGGTCTTCGACGTCTTCGCGCAGGACGGCAGCCTGTGGATAGTCAGCGAGCTGGTCAGGGCCCGGCCGCTGGCCGCGCTGCTGGCCGAACGGACCCTCTCGCCCCACCGGGCGGCGGAGGTCGCCGCCGACATCCTCACCGCGCTGCGCGCCCTGCACGCGCACGGCTGGACGCACCGCAACATCACCGTCCGCACGGTCCTGGTCTGCGACGACGGCCGGGCCATACTGACGGGCCTGGCGGCGGGGGCGGCGGAGGAGGCGCTGTGCGGGTACGAGCCGGTGCCGGGGGAGGGGGCAGGGGCGGGGGGTGCTGAGGCCGCCCGGTCTGGTGGGACTGCTGAGGCTGCCCGATCTGGTGAGGCTGTTGGGTCTGTTGGTCCTGCTGAATCCCCTGCGTCTGCTCGGCCGGCCGAGTCGTTGGGGAGTGGCGGGGCGGCGGGTGCCGGTGCGGCTGATGCCCGCAAGGCTCGGGCGGGGGCGATAGCCGCCTATCAGGCGGGCGCGCGGGCGGCGGCTGCCAGAGGAGCGGTGGATGGCGGGGGCGGCGCGCCTTCAGGGCCCGGAGCCGGTAGCAAGCCGGGTGCGGGGCAGGGGGCAGGGCCGCACGGGGCGGGGCCGCACGGGGCGGGGCCGCACGGGGCGGGGCCGCACGGGGCGGGGTCACAAGGTGTGGGGCCGCAGTTCAGTCCGTACAGCGATCACATCGATACGGGTTCGGGCGGGCCGGGGAGCGCTGCGTACGGCGGGAGCCTTCCAGGCGCGGCGCCCAGGACCGGGGGCGGCAGGATAGCGGGGGCCGGGGTGCCGGGCGGGGTGCCGGAGACGGCCGCGGCCGGGGGGACGGCGGAGGGCGGGGCAGCGGCCGCCGCCGCGGAGCCGGTCGCCGGGCCGGTCGTGGAGCCGCGTCCCGCGTACGGGCGTCCCAGTGCGGCGCTGGCCGCCGAGCGGGCGCGGCAGGCGCGGATCAATGTCGTCGGCGCGGTCACCGAGCGCTGGGCGCCCGAGCAGGCCGGACCGGTGCACGAGAACTGGCAGTTGGCGCCGCCCGTCGGACCGGCCACCGACCTGTGGGCGATCGGCGCGCTGCTGTTCCGCAGCGTGCAGGGGCATGCGCCGTTCCCCGAGGACAGCGCCGCCGAACTGGTGCAGCTGGTGTGCTCCGAGCCCCCTTCGTACGCGGAGGAGTGCGGGGCGCTGCGCCCGGTGGTGGAGTCCCTGATGCGCCAGGACCCCACCGAGCGCCCCGATTTCGAGGAACTGCGCGGCTGGCTGCGCTCGTTGATCCGTACGGCACCGGAACCGGACCTGGGCAGCAGGGTGGTGACCGTACCCGCCCTTGAAGGGCCCGCCGACCCGCGGCGGCTGCCGATCGTGCGCCGCCGGGGCGAGCTGGTGCGCAAGGGGCGGCACAAGAAGGGGCGGCCGCACCGGGAGCGTCCGCGGAAGCAGCCGAGGGTGCCGAAGGCGCGGCGCCATGAACGGCCGCAGCCGCAGCAGCAGATGCTGCACCAGGAAGGGTTACGGGACCCGGGGGCGCGGCTGCCGCGGGGCTTCCTGCCGGATGAGGGAGCGCCGCCGCAGGGCCGGCCGACGGGATCGCCGCGGCCTCCCGAGCAGCCCAAGCGGTCCGCAGAACAGCCCAAGCAGCCCCCCGGGCAGCCCAAGCCTCCGAAGGCGGCGAGGCCGTCGAAGCCGGCGGGTCCGCCCCGGCGGGTGAGGGGCGCGCGGCGGTCGACGGCGCGGGGGATGGCGGCGCCCGACGAGCTGTCCGTGTCCTCGAAGGAGTACGGGAGCGCCGCGCGGGCGGGCACGCGCGGGCCGCGGCACCTGGGCAGGCTGCTGGTCGGGCTGGTGCTGGCGCTGCTGGTGGGCGCGGTCCTGTACGCGATGCTCTTCATGCCGAAGGCCGGTTCGCGCTCCGAGGGCGCGAGCGGTACGGCCGGGGCGGTGAGCCAGGCGCCCAACCGCGTCTCGGCGGGCGGCACTTCGGGCCAGGAGCAGGGCGAGGGGCAGGGCCAGGGGCAGGGTCAGGAGAAGAAGCAGGGCGGGGAGAGGGACAAGGGCAAGGACACCGGCACCCGGCAGCCGCAGACCACCGAACCGGGCGATCTGGCCAAGGGTTTCGCGGTCCGCAAGGACCCCGAGGGCTTCCAGGTCGCGGTGCGCGACGGCTGGGAGCGGCGCGGGGCCAACGACCGGGGGCAGGTGCGGTACACGGGTGGCGGCTTCGAGCTGGTGATCGTGCCGGGCCGGGACACCACCGCCGAGTTCGGCTCCGACCCGATGGCCTACCAGCAGGACAAGGAGCGGGAGCTGGCCCCCTACCGGGACTCCAGCTGGTCCGCGTCCTCGGGGCTGCGGCGTATCGACGTGGGCAAGACGGCGATGGCGGAGGGCACGTTCAACTGGCAGGACAGCAGCGGGCGTCAGGTGTACGTGCGCAATCTCGCCATGATCCATGGCGGGCGGTACCACCTCGTGCTGGTCATCGGGCCGGATGACTCGCGGCGGGAGACGGACCGGATCTACGAGCAGGCGACGGGGAGCTATCGGCCCGGCTAGGGCGCTTCTGACGGATCTCCACGGCTAGGCGCTCGACTCGCGGTCCACGGCTAGGCGCTCGACTCGCGCTTCACGGCTAGGCGCTCGACTCGCGCTCCAGTGGCGTACGGAAGCGCGGGGTGACGCGTACGGGCCCGGTCCAGGAGGCGAGGCGGGCGGCCTCGGAGGCGACGGCGGCCGCGGCCTCCGTGCCCGGGGCGGTCAGCAGTCGCCAGACGATCTCGCCGTCCGCGCGCCGGGCCCAGCAGCCGATGATCCGGCCGTTCCACCACACCGTGGGGCCGATGTTGCCGCTGTGGTCGAAGAGGGCGCCGAGGTGCTCGGGGTCCAGGTACCCGTCGCGGAGTTTCCAGCCCATGGCGGTGGGGTCCAGGCCCGGCAGCAGGGCCGCCCAGGGGTCCGGAGGGTGCCCGCGGTCGACACCCTGGCCCTCCAGCGGAGCGCTCAGGCGTACCGCTCCCGCAGCGACTGCTTGAGGATCTTGCCGAGGGTGGCGCCGCGCGGCAGGGCGTCCAGCACCTCCAGCTGCTCGGGGATCTTGTACGGGGCCAGTCCGGCGGCCCGCAGATAGGACGACACCGCCTCCAGGGTCAACTGCCGTGCCCCCTCGGGCTGTTCCACCACCGCACAGACCCGCTCGCCGCGCGCCGCGTCCGGCAGGCCGACGACGGCGGCCGCGTGGATGTCCGGGTGCCGGTGCAGCAGGTCCTCGATCTCCTGGGCGGAGATGTTCTCGCCCTTGCGGATGATGATGTCCTTCAGGCGGCCGGTGACGACCAGGCGGCCGTCGGGGGTGAGGTGCCCCCGGTCTCCGGTGGGCAGGAAGCCGTCGGGGGTGAGGTGCCCCTGGTCCCCGGTGGGCAGGAAGCCGTCGGCGTCGAAAGGGCCGCCGAAAGGGGCGGCGCCCGTGCCGCCGGGCGCGCCGTCCGCCAGATACCCCCGGCACACCGACGGGCCGCGCACCAGGATTTCGCCGCTTCCCTCGCGAATCCTGATTTCCATGCCGGGGGGCGGGCGGCCGTCGGCCGTGGCGAGCTGCTCGTCGCTGTCCAGGGGGTCGCCCATGGTGACCATGGGGGCCTCGGTCAGGGCGTACCCGTGGCTGAGCCGGCAGCCCAGTTCGCGTACGACCTCGTGGTGGAGGCCGGGCGGTCTGGGGGCGCCGCCGCCCGCGAGCAGGCGCAGCGACGGCAGGAGCTGGTGCCCGGTCGGCAGGGCGCGCTGGGCGGCGAGGAAGAGGGAGTAGAAGGTGGTGGAGCCGCCGGCGACGGTGACGCCGTGGCGGCGGTAGGCGCCGAGCGACGCGGGCAGCGCGAAGTGTTCCAGGAGCAGCGCCGGGATGCCGGACAGCAGCAGCATCACCGTGTAGCCGGTGCCGCCGATGTGCGCGTACGGGAAGGCCACGGAGCCGGTGTCGCCGGGCTCCAGGCGCAGCGCCGCCGCCAGGTCGGCGCCCGCGGTGAGCAGGGTGCGGTCGGTGTGCAGCACGCCCTTGGGGCCGCCGGACGTACCCGAGGTCCAGAAGATCCAGCGCACCTCGTCCCCGTCGGCGGGCGGCGGCGGGAGGACGGCCGGGTCCGCCTCGGGGAGGGTGTCGTAGGCCCGTAACACCCTTAAGGACTGGGGGAGTTGGGTGGCCAGCCGCTCGCCCATCGCGGTGTGGTCGAAGCCGCGCCAGGTGCCGGGTACGGCCAGCAGGCGCGCCCCGGTGCGGCGCAGCACCTGGGCGGTCTCCCGGTCGCGGTACTGCGGTACGACGGGGCTCTGCACCGCTGCGATACGGGCCAGCGCCAGGCTGAGCAGCACGGTCTCGATCCGGGTCGGCAGCTGCCAGGCGACCGGGCTGCCGGGGCGCACCCCCAGCTCGTACAGCCCGGCCGCGACGCGTTCGGCGCGTGAGCGCAGCCGCCCGAAGGTGATGCGCCGCTCCTGGCGCGCGCTCGCGGCGCCCTGGATGAGCGCGGGGGCGTCGGGGGTGCGGGCGGCGCGGCGCTCCATCAGTTCCCACAGCGTCGTGGCGGGTCCGCGCTGCTCCTGCATCCGGCTCCTCTCGCGGCTCCTGTAATTGACGACACGTCAGATACGGAACGGAGCGTAAGGCCGCGCGCCTTGTCGGTCCAGGGTGCCGGGGCTAGCCTTCATCTGACGGGCCATCAGAAACTGGTGAGGGGAATCCGGATGGACCTCACGTACGCGCCGCAGGAAGAGGAGTTCAGGGCGCGGCTGCGCCAGTGGCTGGGCCAGGTCCTGCCCGGGCTGCCGCCCAAGCCGTCGCCCGCCGACTGGCCGGGGCGGCGGGCCTACGACACGGCCTGGCAGCGGATGCTGCACGACGCCGGGTACGCGGGCCTGCACTGGCCGCGGGAGGCCGGCGGGCAGGGCGCCACCCCCACCCAGCACCTGATCTTCCTGGAGGAGACCGAGCTGGCCGGCGCGCCCTATGTAGGGGCCAACTTCGTCGGGCTGCTGCACGCGGGCCCGACGATCGCCGCCGAGGGCAGCGCCGCGCAGCGCGCCCGCTGGCTGCCGCCGATCCTGCGCGGCGACGACATCTGGTGCCAGGGCTTCAGCGAGCCGGACGCCGGGTCCGACCTGGCCGCGCTGCGGACCCGCGCGGTGCGCGACGGCGACGAGTACGTGATCACCGGGCAGAAGATCTGGACCTCGCACGCCCAGGTCGCCGACTGGTGCGAGCTGCTGGTCCGCACCGACCCCCGCGCGCCCCGGCACCGGGGGATCAGCTGGCTCGCCCTGCCGATGGACGCGCCGGGCATCACGGTGCGGCCGCTGCGCACGCTGGCCGGGTCGGCGGAGTTCGCCGAGGTGTTCCTGGACGAGGTGCGGGTGCCGGTGGCCAACCGGGTCGGCGCCGAGAACGACGGCTGGCGGGTCACCATGGTCACCCTCTCCTTCGAGCGCGGCACCGCCTTCGTCGGCGAGGTGGTCGCCTGCCGCCGGGTGCTGGGCGCGCTGGCCCGCCGGGCGAAGAAGGACGGGCGCTGGGACGACGCGGTGCTGCGGCGCAGGCTGGGGCGGCTGCACGCCGAGTTCGCCGCGCTGTGGCGGCTCACCCAGTGGAACGTCAGCGCGGCGACGGCGGGCGCCGGGCGGCAGGGGGGCGTGCCCGGCGTGGGCGGCTCGGTCTTCAAGCTGCGCTTCTCGCACGCGCGCCAGGACCTGTACGACGCGGCGGCCGAGGTGCTGGGCGCCGGGGCGCTGGACGCGGACGAGGAGTGGGTCGCCGACCGGCTCTCCTCGCTCTCGTACACCATCGCGGCCGGCACCTCCCAGATCCAGCGCACCATCGTCGCCGAGCGCATCCTCGGCCTGCCGAAAGGGCGGTGAGCCGGCCCGTGGACTTCCAACTCACCGAAGATCAACAGGCCTTGCGCAACGGCATGCGGGAGCTGCTGGCCAAGCGGTTTCCGCGGGAGCGGCTGCGCGACGCGGTGCGGGGCGAGGGCGCGCAGGAGCCCGGTACGGCGCCGCCCGGCGCGCTGGACCGCGGGCTGTGGCGGGAGCTGGGCGCGGCGGGGTTCTTCGCGCTGCGGCTGGCGGAGGCGGACGGCGGCGTCGGCCTCGGGCTGCCGGAGGCGGTGCTGGCCTTCGAGGAGACGGGGCGGGCGCTGCTGCCCGGGCCGCTGGTGGCCACCCACCTGGCGGCCGGGGCGGTGCCGGGGGCGGCGAAGGGCGCCACCGTGGTCACCGGCCTGGACCTGGGGCGCGGCCAACCCTGCGGGCCCGTCGAGCACTTGGCGTCGGCGGGCACCGTACTCGTCCTGGACGCGGCCGCGGTACGGGCGCTGCCGGCCGCCGCGCTGACCGCCGAGCCCATCCGCTCGGTGGACCCGGCCACCCCGCTCGCCCGCGCGGCGGCGCCCGCCGGGGGCAGGGTCCTGCCGGACGCGGTGGCCGATGTGCGCCGGACGGCCGCGCTGCTCACCGCCGCGCAGCAGCTGGGCAGCGCGGCCCGTACGGTCGAGATGGCCGTCGAGCACGCACGGCGGCGCGAGCAGTTCGGCGCGCCCATCGGGTCCTTCCAGGCGGTCAAGCACCTGTGCGCCGAGATGCTGGTGCGCTCGGAAATTGCCAGAAGTGCCGTTTATGCGGCATCTGTCGTCGACGACGCGACGGCGGTGGCCGGGGCGAAGCTGCTGGCCGACGACGCGGCGGTGCGCAACGCGCGGGACTGCCTCCAGGTCCACGGCGGCATGGGCTTCACCTGGGAGGCCGATGTCCATCTGCACCTCAAGCGGGCCTGGTTGAGGGCCGAGCAGTGGCAGCGGGCGGCCGAGGCGGAGGAGGCGCTGGCGGCGGCGCTGGCGGCGGGGCCGTGAGGGGCGCGGACGCGGGCGCGGACCAGGATCTGAGGGGAATGTTCTCTTTGCCCGGCCTTGGTGGCTACTGAGCGTTGATATCGGGTTGTGTCCTAGGCGTGACTCGTCACGGGCCGGAGTCGGCGCTCGGCTCGGGTACGCTCCGTTGGGTGCGAGTGGTTCTGAGGCGCAACTTTCCCGGTGTTGCCAGTGCGGCGGCTCCGGGGGGCGGAATGCGCTCCGCTCGCCCCGTATCAGGGGGCGCAGCCCCTGATTGTTCGACTCCCCGCAGAGTGCGTCGCACAGTATGCAGCACGCATACTCCCTTGCGCTGGAATATGCCCGAAGCGCTTGTTGGGGTAACTGAAGGTCAACCATGCTGTGCATCACCGGGGTCACGGACTGTGACCCCGTGGAGGCGCGAGGCGATGTTTCCGCCGGTTCGGATGGTGTGAGCGGTGCAGGTGCTTCAGGTTCAGTTGGAGGTGCGGCCCGACCCCGCAGAGGTGGGGCGGGCGCGGAGGTGGGCCCGTTCGCGGCTCGCCGGGTCCGGCATAGGGGTCGACGAGCCCTTGGCCGAGACGCTGATTCTGCTGATCTCCGAGCTGGTCACCAACGCCGTGGTGCATACCGGCTCGCCCGCCGAGCTGCGGATGTCCTTCTCCGGCGCGGGCGCGGTCGTGGGCACCGTGCGCGTCGAGGTCGCCGACTCCAGCGCCCGTGCCCCGCGCCCCCGGCACGCCGAGGAGGACGCCACCAACGGGCGTGGCCTGGAGCTGGTCGACGGGCTCGCGGACCGCTGGGGCTGGCAGCCGGAGGGCTGTGGCAAGCGCATCTGGTGCGAGGTGGACCGCGGGCAGCCGCTGCTGATGGCGGCGGGCCGGGAGATGGGTGCCGTGGGCTCGCGGGGCGCAGTGGGGGGCGTGGGCGCTATGGGCGCGTACGAACCCCAATGCGCCGTCACAAATCGGGCATAACGGGAATAGTCCAGACCTGGTGTTGACGTGGCGTGGCCACTTGATCACTCTTGGGTGCAGCGATTCGCCGTGAGGGGACGCCGAGGTCCGGGGGGTGCCGGGCCACTGGTCCGGGGCCTCGACGAGCGCGGATCGCGGCCTGGAGCCGGGTGGCGGTCCGCGGTGCCGCGCTCGGGGTGTGCATGTGCGCATCGCCATCCGGCTGGGCCTGTGGCGTCTTCGGCGCCTGTGGCGCCGGTTTTCCGGTGGGGCTCGGTGTGGTGTGCCGTACGCCGTACGGCTGCGGGATGTGGGCAGCTGCTCACAGTACGGCCACGGGCGCGACCGGAGTGCCGGAGCCGCCCACGAAGGGTTCGGGCATCGCGGAGAGGAAGAACGCGTAGCGGTTGGCGTCCGCGCAGGCCGCGGAGAGTTCCTCCAGGTTCCAGTTCTGGCCCTGGAGCATGCCCATCTCGACCAGGTGCAGGGCGTGCACGGGCAGCCACAGGTTCTCGATCTCCGGCGGGAAGATCTCGAAGGTGAGGGTGTCGTTGGCGACGGCCGCGACATCGCGGGCGTGGAACCACTCCGGCGTACGGAGCGACAGGCCGGGGGAGGGGAAGCCGTACGCCTGCTTGTCGCCCGCCAGGTAGCGCTGGATCTGGCCGGTGCGTACGAGGACGATGTCGCCGCTGCCCACCTTGGTTCCCGCCAACTCCTCGGCCGCGTCGAGGTCTTCGGGGGTGACGGCGTGCGCGTCGGGCAGCCGGTCGCCGTTGGCGTTGCGGGCGCGGGCCACGTCCAGCAGGACGCCGCGGGAGACGATCGGCGGGGCCTTCTCGATGCCCAGGGCGGTGGCGCCCGCGTGCGCGGTGACGGAGCGGGCGGGGCGGTTGTTGTAGAGCCGGCCGGAGTGCGAGACATGGGTGAGGCCGTCCCAGTGGGTGGCGGCCTGGAGCCCCATCGTGACGGCGTCGTCGGTGGTCGCGACCGTGTCCGGGCCGAAGATCTCGTGGTTGATGGCGACCATGGTGTGCAGCGGGTTGATCCGGCCGGGGATCAAGCCGGTCTGTACGCCGTCCTGTTGGAGCGGCAGGGCGAGGGGAATGCGGCGGCCGGTGCGGACGGTCGCGGCGGCGGTGCGTAGCACCTCGTCGGTGATGAGGTTGAGGGTGCCGATCTCGTCGGCGGCTCCCCAACGGCCCCAGTTGTTCACGCGTTTGGCGATGTCGTGGAAGGGGGGTGGTAGCGGCATGGTGCCTCCTGGGGAGTCGGTGGGGTGGTGGCCTGGTGGGGACGGTGGGGTGGGGGGCTGGTGAGGTGGTGTCCTGGCTGCTTGTCGTCCCGGTTGCCGGACCTGTTGGGCGCTCCTCTTGTGTTCGGGGTCGGCGTGCTCAAAAATCTAACGGTCCGTCAGAAAGAGCGGGAAGGGGTGCGGCATGGGGAACTTCTTGGCCGGCAAGGTCGTGGCCGTCACCGGCGCGGGGCGCGGCATCGGCCGCGCGGTGGCGCTGGCCGCGGCCGCCGCGGGGGCGCGGGTCGTCGTCAACGACTACGGAGTCTCGATGGCGGGCTCCGAACCGAGCAGCGAGGTCGCCCAGTCGGTGGTCAAGGAGATCGAGGCCGCCGGTGGCACGGCGGTCGCGGTCGCCGACGACGTCTCGACGATGACGGGCGGACAGCGGGTGGTCGATGTCGCGCTGGCCGAGTACGGGCGGATCGACGGCGTGGTGTGCGTCGCGGGGATTCTGCGCGAGCGGATGCTCTTCAACATGTCGGAGCAGGAGTGGGATCCGGTGCTCGCCACGCACCTCAAAGGCACCTTCACGGTGTTCCGGGCTGCGTCGGCGGTCATGCGGCGGCAGGGCTCGGGCACGCTGATCGGTTTCACCAGCGGCAATCACCAGGGGAGCGTGGCGCAGGCGAATTACTCGGCGGCGAAGGGGGGTGTGATTTCGCTGGTACGGAGTGCCGCGCTGGGCCTGCACCGGTATGGGGTGACGGCCAACGCGGTGGCGCCGGTGGCGCGTACGCGGATGTCGGCGAATGTGCCGATGGAGCTGAAGCAGATCGGGGAGCCGGAGGATGTGGCGGCGGTGGTGGTGTATCTGCTGAGCGAGCGGGCTCGGGAGATCACTGGGCAGGTCTATACGGTGGCGGGTCCGAAGATCGCGGTGTGGGCGCAGCCGGTGGAACTGCGCTCCGTATACGCCGATGGGGGGTGGACGCCGGAGAAGGTGGCGGAAGTGCTGCCGGGGTCGGTGGGGGTTGATCCTATGCCGATGCTGGCGCGGCTTGAGGAAATGGCTGCCGCGGCGGCGTCCGGGAAGCGGCCCAATGCGTCTTAGGCTGCGGCGCGTTGGGTGCTCGTTCTGTGCCGGGTGCGGCGCCGGTTCGCCTGCGGCGGGCGTTCTCCGCTGCGCGGGGCTTTCGGGGTGCGGTGGCGGGGCTGCGGGGTGGGGTACTCGGGCTGCTTCGCTTTACGCCCGAGGACCC
>NZ_JBSIBZ010000042.1:0-74200 GCF_058245575.1 Streptomyces sp. UF-297
TGCGCCGCCAGGGACTCGAACCCCGGACCCGCTGATTAAGAGTCAGCTGCTCTAACCAACTGAGCTAGCGGCGCCTGCTGACGTGGAAAACATTAGCACCCTGATCGGGGAGGACAAAAATCGATTTGTCTCAGCGGGGGGAACGGCCCGGAACCAGGGGTTCCGGGCCGGGGTCCGGGGCGTCCGCCGCGGGCTCGGGCAGCGGCGCGCGGGCCGCGCGGACACAGGCCCACAGCAGGACGTCGGGGCCGGGCAGCCAGGGGGCGCGCACCTCGGGGGCGACCAGCCAGCGGGAGGCGGCGGGCTCGCGCCCCGCGGGGGCGGGCGGCGGGTAGAGCGCCGGGACGGTCACCGCGTCACCGGCGCCGTGGCACAGCAGGGGCGGCACGCACGCGCCCCACTCCTCCCAGTCCAGCAGGGCGGGCAGCCGCCGCGCGGTGCCGGGGGCGGCGAACAGCAGGATGCGGCCGCGGTGCACGGCCACCGGGCCCGATCCGGGGCCCTGGGACCATAAGCGGTCCACCATCGCGCGGCCGAAGAGCGCGGGGGTGTTGATCACGTCGAAGGCGGTGCCGCAGGGCAGCACGCTGGGGGCGCTCGGCCGGGCCGCCCACTGGGCGTGGACGCTGTCCGGGTGGGGAGCCGCGGAGGCCAGCCAGTCGGCGCCGGCGAGCGTGACGTACGTGGCGGTGTGCAGGGGGAACGCGGACGGGGCGGGGGGTGCGGAAGGGGCGAGGGTGGGGCGCGGGGCGGGGAGGGGGCGCGGTCGCCAGTCGGTCATGGGACAGGTTTACCGGTGGCTGAGGTTCCGTTTCTGCCAAATACCCGAAGCCGGGACGGGGCGGGCCGGGGCGCGGTATCTTTCGGACCCGCATATGCCAACGGCCCATGATCGAGGATCATGGGCCGCCGGGACGGGCCGGGAGGTCAGTCCGAGGCGTCCGGCCGGTTGCCGGTCTCCCGCATCAGGCCGCGGCCGAACTCGACCATCTTCCTGGCGTAGTCCTCGGTCCAGTCCGCGCGCTCGGCGATCACCGACAGCGGTACCCGGTCGAAGCGCCGGGGGTCGGCCAGCTGTGCCGCCGCCATGGCCTGGAACTCGGTCGCCCGGTCGGCCGCGGCACGGAAGGCGAGCGTCAACTCCGTGGACCGCGCGAGCAGTTCACGCGGGTCCTCGATCGACTCCAGGTCGAAGAAGTGCTCCGGGTCCGAAGCGGCCTCGGGGGGCTCGAAGAGCAGCGGCGCCGGTTTCAGCCGCCTCGCCGGGGCCGAGGGGGCCGCCCCGCGCGGGTCGGGAGCCGGTTGCGGCTCGGACATGTACGTACCTCCAGGATCGTCTGCCGCATTCCATTGTCCCGTGCCGCGCAAGTGGGCCCGGGGTCCGGCGTGAGCCGCCTCGCGCGCCTCAGGGCCGCCACACCACACGGTGCTCCGCCAGGTGGGCCAGCACGGCGTGGTTGGCCTCCCAGCCGTCCGGGAACTTGACTGTGACACCCAGCTGTACAGGCTCCGTCGAAGGATGCTCGTCGAGCAGCTCGGTGACCCCGGCGCGGCAGACCACGACGCAGGCGTGGCGGTGCCGCGAGGCCAGGACGCACAGGCGGCCCGTCTCCAGGTGGAAGGCGGTGGCGTCCGGGCGCCCGGAGAGCGGGTGGAGCACGACCGTGACGTCGAACTCCCGCCCCTGGAGGCGGTTGGCGGTGTCCACCGCGACATCGTGGACGCCCAGCGAGGCCAGCGCGGCGCGGACGGCCGCCGCCTGGTCGCGATGGGCCGTGCCGACCGCGATCCGGTCGGACCGCAGCGGGACCGGGTCGGGGGAGCGCTCGCTGGTGGCCGCGCCGCCGCGGTCCAGCAGCCGGCGCACCACCTGCGCCACGGCGCGTACCGCCTCGGGGTCGGTGCGGGGAGTTCGGCGGGCGGGGAGCTCCAGCAGGCCCCAGCCCGCCTCGGCGGCCTCGTCCAGGACGCGGTCCACCGCCGAGCCGTCGCCGCTCACCCCGAAGGCGAGGCGGCGATCGCCCTGGAGGGTGCCGCTGCGGAAGGGGGTGTAGGGGTAGAAGGCGTCGGAGACCAGGGGCGCGGCGGAGGCGGGCAGCCGCCAGGAGACGGGCAGGCGGTGCTGGGGCAGGTCGGGGTTGTGGGCCAGGAGGGTGGTCACCGCGCTGGCCGAGGGGTCGTACGACAGCCCCGCCCACTGCGCCGCGCCCTCGGCGCCCACCACGCTGAAGGGGTCCAGCTGGCCCGGGTCGCCCACGAACAGCGCCCGCTCGAAGAGCCCGGCCACCGACAGCAGCGCGTCCGAGCGCATCTGGTACGCCTCGTCGATGATGGCGTGCCGCCAGGGCACCTCGACCTTGGTGTACGCCCACTTCGCGGCCGTGGAGATCACGACGTCCAGGCCCGCCAGCTCCGCCGCCTTGGCGGACGTACGCACACTGTCCAGGCCGTCCAGGGCGGGGTCGTAGGCGCCCGGCTCGCTGCTGTGCAGCCGCCCGACCGGGAGGCCGGGGTGGGCCTCGGCGAGGCGGTGCACGAGGTCGTCGACCTGGGCGTTGGTCTGCGCGACGATCATCAACGGGCGCCCTGCGGAGGCCAGTTCGCCGGCGGCCTTGACCACGAGGGTGGACTTGCCCGCGCCGGGCGGGGAGTCCACGACCACGCCGCGCCGGGTGCCGTGCAGGGTGTCGTGCACGATCGCCCTGGTGGCGGCGGCCGCCGCGGCACCGGGGTCGAAGGCGCCGTGCGCAGCGGGGGCGGTCACCGGGCACCGCCCCGGCAGGCGCGGGCGGGGCGGGTGCGCGGGGCGCGGGTCACAGGAAGTCCTCCGCGGTCACGGGGTCGGGGGTCTCCGGCAGGGCGGCCGGAAGCTGGTCCTGGCGCTCGGCCGCGGCGGCGGGCGGGCCGCCGTGGGTCCACGGGGTGTCCTCGGGGTCGGGCAGCTCGGGGCCGCCGCGCGGCGCGTGCTCGAACAGCGTCCAGCACACCCGCTCGCCCTTGTCGGGGACCGAGCCCGGCTCGGGGACCTTGCCGCGCCCCATCCCGCCGGTCAGCCGCAGCACCAGCGCGCCCGGCTCGCCGGGGAGCGCCTGGACGAACTCGGCGGTCTGCGACCTGCCCTCGGGCAGCGCCCGGTAGAGCTTGGCGCCCTCGGACAGCAGCGGCCGGTCGGCCGTGCGCAGCGTCACCAGCGGGCGCGGCATCGGGCGCTTGCCCTGGGAGTACGCCATCTCCACCTCCTGCACCTCGCCCGCCAGCGCCTCGCCCGCCAGCCGCCGCGCCGCCATGACCAGGGGGTCGTCCAGGGCCTCCTGGGCGTCCAGCTGGGCCTGCGCGCTCTCCCGCGAGGAGAGCTTGCGGGCGGCGGTGACGGCGTCGTCGTGCCGGGGCTGGGGCGGCTCTCCGGCGCGTACCCGGTCGCGGTGCGCGGTGTAGGACCAGCGGTCGCGCTTCCAGCGCTCGCCCACCCGGGCGCCCTCGGGCAGCGCGCGCAGCAGGTCCAGGCCCCGCCACACCGCCTCCCAGGTGGGCCGCAGCTGGGCCTCGACGAGCGCGCGGATCTCCTGCTCGGCGCCCGCGGCCCCCGCGTCGTAGCGGGCGACGGCCGGGGCGAGGAGCTTGTTGTCGAAGGCCGGGTCGGTGGCCGGGCCGGCCGGCGGGCACAGCAGCTGTCCGGCCGCGTCCCGCGCCGACTCGGCGCGCCGGGCCGCGCGCCCGCCCGGCTCGCCCTCGGGAGGGTCGATCCAGGCGAGCAGCGCGCCCAGGTGCTGGTCCTCCAGATTGCTCTGGCCGCTCGCCCAGTGGCGGGCCAGCAGCCCCGTCATCGGGGCCAGCAGACAGGCGCCGGGCACCCGGGCCCGCTCGCCGAAGTGGGTGAACCAGCGGCCCAGGAGCGGGACGTGCGGCGGCGCGGGGTGCGGGGTGTCCGGGTCCTGCTCGGCGGTACGGCGAAAGCGCATCGAGCGCCCCAGCAGGCGTACGTACTCCACGCCGGGCGCGCTGGGCACGATCAACTGCGGGGCGTCCGCGCACAGTTCGACCTGGACGGGCACCTTCTTGCCCGTCTGTGGATCGGTCTCCTTGCGCTCCTCCAGCTCGACGGCGTCGGCGAAGCCGTCCACGTACGGCAGCACCGCCTGGGCCAGCTCGGCGAGGAAGGCGAAGCGCAGATCGCGGTTGCGCGGCTGGGGTACGACGAGCAGCCGCGGGTGCTCGCGGTCGGTGCCCACCAGCGCGCCCAGCGGCGCGCCGGCCTCGCCCGAGGTCGTCAACGGCACGAGGACCAGGGGGCGTTCGGACAGATGGCGGTGGCGGACCGTGGCCAGCGGCCGGGCCCGGCCCTGCGCCACGGCCTCCATCCTGGCCAGGGTGGTGATCAGTGACATGGGCGCACCGCTTCCTGTGGACGGGGGCCGCGGCGGCGGCCCGGGGACGGCGGGGCGGGGCTCACGGGGCGCCTCCGGTGGTCGCGGCGGCCGCGGCGAGGGCCTCGGCGCGCAGGGCGGCCGCGCGGCGCAGGGCTTCGACGGCGGGATCGCCGTCGAGACCGTCGAGGCCGCCGGAGTCGTCGGGCGAAGGGGCGGCCGGGCCGTCGGCCGCCGCGGGGTCCGTGGCGCCGCACCGCTGCGGGCCCGTGCCGGACGCCGCCGCCAGCACCTCCCGGACCGTGCGCAGACCGCCCAGCTCGCCGCGTACGCCACGCCCCAGCGCCTCGACGGCGCCCGCCTCACGGGCCCTCTCGCGGCAGTGGAAGGCCAGTTCGCAGGCGGACAGGCACTCGGGGGCGTACGCCGCGGGGACCGACTCGACCGCGCGGGCCAGCTCCCTCGGCGGCCGGGCCGCGCCGTCGCCGCCTTCCGCGCGCAGGTCGAAGGTGGTGCCGGGCGGGAGCGCGGCGGCGATCTCCTCGATGCGGGTCAGCCGCGCCAACTGGCGCCGGGTGGTGGCCAGTTGCTTGCGGATGTCCACGGCCTCGGCGGTGGGGAGGTTGGAGAAGTCCTTGGGGCACACCAGCAGGACGCGCTCGCCCACCCGCACCTCGCGGCCGGTCTCCGCGGCGGCCTGCGCCGCGACGTCGCCCAGCGCGAGGACGTACACCGCCGCCTGCCGGGCCGCCGCGCCCACCTTGGCGGCGTCGGCCGACCCGTCGACCATCGGGAAGGACTTGATCTCGACGACCGTCCAGCGGCCGTCCGGGTGCACCACGACGGCGTCGGGCTCCAAGTAGGCGGGGGAACCGGCCACTTCGAGGGCGAGCAGCGGATGGTCCAGCAGCGTCCAGCCGCCCTCGGCGGTGGCCTCGCGCAGGGCCAGGGCCGTACGGGCGGCGCGCCCCTCGGGCCCGGCGGCGGACAGGTCGGGCGCCGCGACCTGTCCGGGGTCCGGCGCGGGGTCCTCGCCGCCCAGGCGCTCGTGGAGCAGGCGCAGCAGTTCGGTTGCGCCGTCGGCCTTCACGCGGGCCTCGAAGCTGTTGCCGCGCGCGAGGGCGAACTGCGACTGGCCGTAGGAGAGGGGCGAGCCGATGGCGAGGGCCAGCGCCGCCTTGTCGACCCCGGCGCCGTCCAGCAGGGCGCGGCGGCGGCAGCCGGGGTTGGCGGCGAGCGCGGCCAGGGCGCGGGCGTCCAGCGCGCGCGGCGGGACGCCGGGGCCGCGCAGCTCAGCGAGGCGCGCCCGCAGCCCTGTCGTCCGGGCCGGCCGCTGCGGTGGTGCGGCCGCGGGCTGACTGCCGCGGGAGGAGGGTGCGTTCACGTCGGTCTGCCTCTGGGTCTGCCTCGCGCTGTGGGCCCGGGCCACCTCGCCGGTCTGCCACAGCGGCAGGGGATCCGGTGAGCGTCGCCCGGGACATTGCCGTACGTGCGGAAGTCTCGCATCCGGCACTGACATCCACGGCGACCGCATGCGCACCGCGGGCCACGGCACCGTCGAACGGCACCTGCCCCCGCGCCTTCCCGTGCGGCGTACGGACCCGCCCCGCGCCCTCGCGAAGCCTGCCCGTACCCGTCCGCCCGCGCACCCCGTCCGCCAGCCGCAGCGCCGGGCGGGCCAGGAGCAGCCCCACGCCCATGACGGCCGCGCCCGCCACCGCGTCCAGGAAGTAGTGGTTGGCGGTGCCCATCACCACCAGGAGTGTGACCAGCGGGTACGCCACCGCGAAGGCCCTGGTCGCGCGGGCGGTGCCGTGCCGCCACAGCGCGGCGCCGCACCACAGCGCCCAGCCGACGTGGAGGCTGGGCATGGCCGCGTACTGGTTCGTCATGCCGCCCATGCCGCGCGGCGCGCTGGCCTCCTGGCCCCACCAGCCGTAGGAGGAGTAGTGCGCCATGGTGTCCACGAAGCCGTGGGCCTCGGGCAGCAGCCGGGGCGGCGCGGTGGGCAGCAGCGTGAAGCCGATCAGGCCGATCAGGGTGGCGAGCATCAGCCAGGTGCGCAGCACGCGGTAGTGGTGCGGGCGCCGCCGCCACAGCCAGACGAGGACGGCGGGCGTCACCAGGTAGTGCAGCGAGGCGTAGACGAAGTCGGCGGGTACGCCGAGCGCCGGGACCGCGGTGAACAGCGCGTTCAGCGGGCGCTCGGGGGCGAGCCGCAGCAGGTCCTCGGCCCGCAGGATCGCCAGGGCGTTGTCCGTGGCGCTCGCCACGTCGCCGCGCGCGAGCAGCCGCCCGGCCGAGTAGGCGAGGTAGACGAGGGCTATCAGGGGCAGCTCGGTCCACCAGCGCGCCCGGCGTCCGGATGCCGCGGTGCGGAGGGTTGCGGGGTGCATCCGGAACGTTCTCCAGGGTGTTGCAGGGGTGTGCACGCGGCCGTGGGGGAGCGGCCGACGACCTTCAACCGTACGCCGTAAGTTTCGATGGCCGCCGTGCGGGGTGCGCCGCCCGCCGCCGCCCCCTGCCACCTGCGCGGCTGCCGTCCTTCGCGATGCGCGATGATGGAACGGAACGCATCATTCAGCTACAGCCGAGGCATCGGCGGAAGGCAGCTCCCATGGCACCGCGCATTCTGCTGGCCCGGCACGGGCAGACGGAGTGGTCCCTGTCCGGCAAGCACACCGGCCGTACGGACATTCCGCTGCTGGAGGAGGGCCGGCGCGGCGCCAAGCTGCTGGGCGAGCGGCTGCACCGCGCCCCCTGGGACGGCCTGCCGGGCGTCGAGGTCCGCACCAGCCCGCTGGTGCGCGCCAAGGAGACCTGCGAGCTGGCCGGCTTCGGCGACCGCGCCCAGGACTGGGACGCGCTGATGGAGATCGACTACGGCGCGTACGAGGGCATGACCCCGGCCGAGATCAAGGCGGGCCGCCCGGACTGGCTCATCTGGCGCGACGGCGTGCCCGAGGGCGAGACCCTCGCGCAGGTCGCCGCGCGCGCCGATGAGGTCGTGGAGTGGGCGCGCTCGGCCGACCGCGACGTGCTGGTCTTCGCGCACGGCCACATCCTGCGCTCGCTGGGCGCCCGCTGGCTCGGCCTGGACATCTCCTTCGCGGCCCGCATCCGCCTGGAGCCGACCTCGCTGTCGGTGCTGGGCTGGGCCTACGGCGAGCCCGCCATCGAGCGCTGGAACGACACCGGCCACCTGGGCTGAGCGGGACGTTGTCTCACGCCGGGCGCGCCCCCGCGGCGTGCCGCTCCAGGAAGTCGGCGACCGCGGCGCAGTCGCGGTGGGGGCGCAGCGAGTGGGCCGTGGAGTCGAGCATCGTACGGATCCGGGCCGACTGGACCTGGCCCAGCAGCACCAGGGTGCGGGTCGCGGCCGCCGCGGCCTCCTCGGGGCAGCCGCTGGCGGCCAGGTTGTCCGCCAGCTCCGTGGTGAACAGCGCGATGTTGCGGGTGAAGTGAGGGTCCTGCAGGGCCACCGCCCGGCGGGCGTGCTGCGCGGCCCTCTCCCGCTCGCCCAGCGCCGACCAGCACTGCGCCTCCAGGCCCTCCAGCTCCGCCTCGCCGTAGAAGGACATCCACTCCGGATCGGCGTCGCACGGCCCGTGGTCGAAGAGCCGCTGGGCCCGCAGCAGCGCCTGCTCGCAGCCCGTACGGTCTCCCATCCCCGCCCAGCCGCCCGCCTCGCGCAGCGCCAGCAGCGACAGCAGGCGCGGCGAGGAGAGGTGCTTGGCGGCCTGCTGCGCCGCCTGGGCCGCGCGCACCGCCTCGCGCGGGCGGCCCGCGTCCCGGGCCAGGAAGGCGGTGTTGCAGAAGGCGTGCGCCTCAAGGGCCGCGTCGCCCGCGACCCGGGCGGTGGCCAGCGCCTCGGCGTAGTGCGAGCGGGCGTCCTGGAAGCGGCCCGAGTCGTGCGCCAACCAGCCCACCGAGATGGACAGTTCGCCCGCTCCCGCGTGCAGCCGGTCGGCCACGCACCGGCGGTGGGTGCCGGCGTCCAGCAGTTCGTAGGCGGCGCGCAGCGGCTGGGCGGCGCGCGCGTAGATGCCCTCGGCGCCGTGCCGGTCGTCCAGCAGGCGGATCCTGCGCACCGCTTCCTCCACGGCCGACGCCTCGGCCTCGCCGACCCGGCCGCCGGCTGTGGTGTGGGGGTGGGGCGTACTGGGGGTACGGGGAGCGGCCACGGCAAAGGGGGCCAGGGCGGTCAGCCCCAGCGCGGCGGCAGGGCCACCGGTGATGAACACGCGACGCAGCACGTCGCTCTCCTCGCAGTTCTGGGTACCGCTGTCGCGGTCGTCGGGTCCGGTTGCCGGCCACGCGGTGCCCCGCGTGGTCGCACCGCGCGCCACGGCGCCGCCCGCAGGCGTGCCGTCCGGCGCTGCCCGTGTACCCCGTCCGCGTACAGTCTCACGCGGCGCGAAACCCATATCGGTGAGCGTGCGTCCGGGAAACATGTGCCGGAACACCCGCTCGTACGCGTAGTTCGGACACCGGATCTCGCCGGACTCCACGCGCCCCACATAGCGGGCGTCGCACGAGACCTGCTCGCCGATCTCGCGTGCGGCCCGCCGCACCGATGCCGCGAACTCCCCCGGCGACAGCTGGCCGCGCAGCTGCCTGAAGGCGGTGTTCGCGCGGGCCGGGGCCGTGCGCGACGGAGCCGGCTGCCCCGGCGTTGTGGGTGGTCGGGGCGGTGTGGTGGATGCTGACGGCGCATATGTGGACGACTGTGCTGACGGCGTTGACGACGCGGATGACGCTGGGGGCGACGCCATGGCAGAACCTCTCCGTGCCATCTTTGAGGCGGTGCCGCGCCGTGGCGGTGCGGCGGGACGACCGTACCCGGTACGGCACTTGCAGCACGCTGAGTTTGGCTACAAACCGGATATCTCACCCGTCATCTGCCATGAAGTGCCATCCTTTGCGGCGTCATGCCGCCGTAGCCGTTGACGACTTCGGGCGTTGAAGAGGGTGTAAAGGCAGTGGCGCGTCATTGAGGAGGGGTTTCCCATGTTGGAGACCGGCGTGAACAAGGGCGTCAGTGGCAGCGGCGGCGCGATGGCGGGCGGAGCGGTCAACGGCCGTCCCCTCGGCGGGAGTTCACTCGGCGGATCGCTGAGCACCGCGCGTCACCTCCCCACCCTGGAGGAGAGCCGCGCGCCGGGCCGTGTCGCCAACTCCCCCTCCGCCTCGCTCCCGCACGCCGACGCCTGGGACGCCTGCGAGTCCTGGTCCTCGTCCGAGACGTGGAACTCCTCCGACACCTGGGAGCGGGCCGCTGACCAGCCGTGCGACCTGGTGACCGTGCCCGCCCGGCAGGGCCTGGAGGCCGTCGACATCCTGCGGCTGCGCGACGGCGTCGGCCCGGTCCTGCACGACGGCTCCTGCGACACCCTCGGCTTCCTGGTGCCGCCGGGCACCGCCGACGGCTGGGACCTGCCGGGCAGCGCCTGCACCCAGACGTACGGCCGCGGGGTGCCCATGTGCGGCGCCGCCGTGGTGGGCGGCGAGCCCGTCGAGCCGCCGGTCACCGGCACCGGCTGGCTGGTGCCGCCGGAGGGCGCGTATCTGACCGCCACCGACCCGGCCGTGCTGCGCGCGGCCCTCGGCGAGGCGGCCCGCACCATCGAGGCCGTCGACCGCTGCCAGTGAGCGCCCCGCCGGCCCCCTGCCGCCCCCGCCAGGCGCCTCCCACCTGCGGTTTCGGGCGATAATGGGGCCATGGCGAAGAGCAGCAGACGGGAGCGGGCGCAGGCGCGGTCCGTCATCGAAGCGGTGGACGGCGGCACGGCCGAGCTGCGGCCCGACCGGGACCGGCCGCGCGGCTGGACCCTGCTGATCGACGGCGCCCCCCAGTCGCACGTGGACCTGGACGACCCGGCGCACCTGGACTTCGCCTACCAGCGGCGGCTCGGCCACATTGCCGACCTGGCGGCGCCGCCCGGCAGGCCGCTGCAGGTCCTGCACCTGGGCGGCGGCGCACTGACCATGGCCCGCTACATCGCGGCGACCCGGCCCCGCTCCACCCAGCAGGTGGTGGAGATCGACGCGCCGCTGACCCAACTGGTGCGCAGGCAGCTCCCGTTGGAGAGCGGCTGGCGCGTACGGGTGCGCGGCGGTGACGCCCGCGAGGGGCTGCGGAAGATCCCGGACGGCTGGGCGGACCTGGTCATCGCGGATGTCTTCAGCGCGGCCCGCACGCCCGCGCATCTGACGAGTGCCGAGTTCGTCGGCGAGGTGCGGCGGGCGCTGCGCCCCGGCGGTCTGTACGCCGCCAACCTCGCGGACGGGCCGCCCCTGACGTTCCTGCGCGCCCAGATCGCCACGGTCCGTAGCGTCCTGCCCGAACTGTGCCTGACCGCCGAACCGGCCGTTCTGCGCGGCAAGCGCTTCGGCAACGCCGTCCTGCTGGCCGCCGACCGGGAGCTTCCGGTGGCCGAACTGACCCGCAGGGCGGCCACCGACCCCCAGTCGGCGCGGGTCGAACACGGCCGCGCACTGGTGGACTTCACCGGCGGGGCGGCCCCCGTCACGGACGCGACGGCCACCGCCTCACCGGCACCCCCGGCCGCCGTCTTCGACTGACCCCGCCCTCAAGCGGCGCTTTCCGTACGGCACTTCGTCAGGCGCGCCGTACGCCGCTTGGTGAAGAGAGCTGCCCTCACGTCGCCCGGTCGTTCGTCTCGACCAGCGGCGGATGGTCGTTCCACGCGCAGATCACCGAGCTGCGCGCCGAGCCCTGGGTGAAGTCCACCCGCAGCCACTTGTCCTGCTTCCACACCTGCATCCGCCAGCCCGAGCCGGGCGTGGCCGACACCAGCTCGGCCGAGTCCGTCCCCAGCCCCAGCACGACCCGGCCGCCCGCGGTCGCATAGCTCTTGACCGAGTCGGTGCTGTCGGGGTCACCGGGGTTGCTGGGGCTGTCCTCATCGGCGGCCGGCGGCCCGGCCTTCGAGGGTGCGGCCGAGGCCTTGCCCCGCCCGCCGCCTGCCTTGGTGTCCGCCTCGGGGGAGGCGGCGGCCCCGGCCCGCTTGGGCGAGCGGGCCGGCCCGGAGGGCGAGGGCTCGGCGGACGCGGACGGTCTGGGCCGGTGCGTGGAGGCGGCCCGCGGCGCGGATGGGCCGTCCGCCGCGGGGTGCCCGGGCCCCACCCCCTCCGACAACGGCAGCGCCCGCGGCGGGTCGTACGCCGTCCCGGCCATCACGGTGTGCACCCCGAACCACGACAGCGCGACCGCCGCCCCGGTCGCCACCGTCCAGGCCGCCGCGTGCACAAGTCCTCGTCGTCGCATCCGGCACATACTGCACCACCGGACACAGCCCTGGGCAGGGGGTGGTTTCGCCCCTTCCGGCGGTTTTTTGAGCGGTGGGCGTCGATAAGCGGTGTCACCCGGATGGCGTACGGTGCCGCCCATGGCAAGTGTGCTCGTGGTCGAGGACGACCCGTTCGTGCGCTCGGCGCTCATCCGGCATCTGACCGAGGCCTCGCACACCGTGCGCAGTGTCGGCACCGCTTTGGAGGCGCTGCGCGAGGTGGCCCACCACGGATTCGACGTCGTCGTACTCGACCTGGGGCTGCCCGATCTGGACGGCGCCGAGGCACTGAAGATGCTGCGGGGCATCACCGACGTACCGGTGATCATCGCGACCGCCCGGGACGACGAGGCCGAGATCGTACGGCTGCTCAACGACGGTGCCGACGACTACCTGACCAAGCCCTTCTCCGTGGAGCACCTCTCGGCCCGGATGGCGGCCGTGCTGCGCCGCTCCCGGGGCGCGGGGCCCGGCGGCGGCGCGCCCTCGCGGCTGCTGCGGGTCGGCGGGCTCACCGTGGACCCGCTGCGCCGCCAGGCCGAGCTGGACGGTGTGCCGCTGGACCTGACCCGCCGCGAGTTCGACCTGCTGGCCTTCCTCGCCGGGCGGCCCGGTGTCGTCGTGGCGCGCCGTGAGCTGCTGGCCGAGGTCTGGCAGCAGTCCTACGGCGACGACCAGACCATCGATGTGCACCTGTCCTGGCTGCGCCGCAAACTCGGCGAGACCGCGGCCCGGCCCCGCTATCTGCACACCCTGCGCGGCGTCGGGGTCAAGCTGGAGCCGCCGCGGGCCCCGGAGCCACCGGCGTGAGATGGGCCCTGGTCAAGGTGGCGCTGGCGGTCACCACGATGGTCGTGCTCGCCTTCGCCGTCCCGCTCGGGCTGGTGGTCAAGGAGATGGCGCGGGACCGGGCGCTGTCCAGCGCCGAGCGGCAGGCCGCCGCCATCGGCCCCGTCCTGGCCATCACCACCGAACGCGCACCCCTGGAGCGCGCGCTGGCCAGCGCCGAGGGCGGGCCCGGCGGCCGTATCGGCGTGCACGTACCGGCCGCCGGGAAGGACAGCGGGAAGGGCGGCGGTACCACCGGTATCGGGACCCGGCGGGCCCGGCCCCAGGACGTCGCCAAAGCGGCCCGGCTCGGCCGCGCCTCCACCTCGCCGGTCGCCGGCGGCCAGGTGCTGCTCCAGCCCACCGCCGTCGCCTCCGGGATCGCGGTGGTCGAGGTGTACGTCCCCGAGGACGCGCTGAGCAACGGCGTCACGACCTCCTGGGCGGTGCTGGCCGGGGTCGGCCTGGCGCTGATCGTCGGCTCGGTCGCCGTCGCGGACCGCCTGGGCACCCGTATGGTGCGCCCCGCGGAGCGGCTCGCGGGGGCCGCGCACGACCTGGGCAAGGGGCGCCTGGGCGTGCGCGTACCGGAGGACGGGCCCCGGGAGCTGCGCTCGGCCGCCACCGCCTTCAACTCCATGGCCGACCAGGTCGTCCAACTGCTGGCCAACGAGCGCGAGCTGGCCGCCGACCTCTCGCACCGCCTGCGCACGCCGCTGACCGTACTGCGCCTGAACGCCGCCTCCCTGGGGGAGGGCCCGGCCGCCGAGCAGACCCGGGCCGCGGTCGCCCAACTGGAGCGCGAGGTCGACCAGATCATCCGTACCGCGCGCGCCCAGAAGGCACAGCACCAGCAGGCGGCAGCGGCAGGCTGCGACGCGGCCGAGGTGATCCGCGAGCGGATGGACTTCTGGTCGGCGCTCGCGGAGGACGAGGGGCGCACGGCGCGGGTCGCGGGCGTCCAGCGGCCGCTGCGCCTGCCCGTCGCCCGCGCCGACCTGGCCGCCGCACTGGACGCGATGCTCGGCAACGTCTTCCGGCACACCCCGCAGGGCACCGCCTTCGCCGTCGATGTCCACACCGCGCAGGGAGCGGTGATCGTGCTGGTCTCGGACGCCGGTCCCGGCATCGCGGACACGGCGGCGGCGCTGCGCCGCGGGCACGGCGACGGCCAGGACGGCTCGACGGGCCTGGGGCTGGACATCGTGCGGCGGCTGGCGGAGTCCACCGGGGGCGATGTGCGCATCGGGCGTTCCGTGCTCGGCGGGACCGAGGTACGGGTATGGCTGGCGCTGGACGGTGGGCAAGACGGGCGCGGCGGGCGGCGCAGGACGGGGCACCGGCTGCGGCGCACGCTGCGGGGGCGCGGCAGGCGGGCGGTGGGCCGGGGTGCGGACACCGCCGCTTAACGGCTCCCTTTGGCCTCCTTAAGGCCACCATAATTCCGTCATCTGCCGTACGGATAAAGGGTTTTGTCCGTTTCGGGGGCGCTAGCGTGCCCAGCGCACCGAGCCCCCCACGAGACGACAGGCAGGCACCGGATGAGCCCTTCGGCACACCGCGGACGTACGGACTCGGCACACCGCAGACGCGCGAGCCGCAAGGCCGAGCTGATCGGCGCGGGGACGGCGGCGGTCGCGGTGGGCGGCGCGCTCGCCGTCACGTCGTCGGCGGGCGCCACCGGGGACGCGGCCCCGGGCGCCGCCGAGGACGCGGCCCCGGGCGCCGCCGCCAGCACCCGCCGCGCCCGGGCCATCGCGCAGCTCCAGAAGAAGCACCCGGGCCTGGACGTCTCCTTCACGCTGCCCGTCATGCCCGAGGGGCTGACCGGGGACGGGGCCGGGCTGCTGGCCGACGTCAGGAAGAACGGTGTGAAGATCGCCGCGGTGAACATCATGGCGATGGACTACGGGCCCGCCTGCCGCGGCGCCGCGGGCAACTCGACCCGGCCGACGTGCAGTTCGGCGCGCCAGGGCGAGCTGGACTTCACCAAGGCGCTCGCGGCGTACAAGGGCTGAGGTCCGCCGTACGCGGGCCGAGGCCCCATGGCCACCCCCCGACGCGGGGCGCGGCGGAACTCCCCCCCTCCGTCGCGCCCCGCCCCTTTCGTGCCGTCACGGGTCCGGCAGCTCGTTGGTGCGCGCCAGCCGCGCGTACCAGTAGGCGCTGGACTTGGGCGTACGGGCCTGGGTGGTGAAGTCCACGTGCACCACCCCGAAGCGCTTGCCGTAGCCGTGGGCCCACTCGAAGTTGTCCAGCAGCGACCACAGGAAGTAGCCGCGCACATCGGCGCCGTCGGCGATGGCGCGGTGGGCGGCGGTGAGGTGGCCGTGCAGATAGGCGATCCGGGCGGGGTCGTGCACGCTGCCCTCCGCGTCGGGCCGGTCGTCGAAGGCGGCGCCGTTCTCGGTGATGTGCAGCGGCAGGCCCGGGGCCTCGCGGTGGCAGCGCATCAGCAGGTCGTACAGGCCGCTCGGGTCGATCGCCCGGCCCATCTGCGTCTTTTCGCCCGGGGGTTGGTGGAAGGCGAGGTGCTCGGCGCCGACCCAGGGGGAGCGCTCGGCGGCGCTGCTGCCGTGGCCGTCCGGGCGCTCGGGGGTGGCTGCTGCGGGGGTGTTGTCAGTGCCCGCTGATACCACTGTGGGTGTGTAGTAGTTGATGCCCAGCGCGTCCAGGGGGTGCTTGATGACGGCGAGGTCGTCCCCGCGTACGAAGGACCAGTCGGTGAGGTGGGCGGTGTCCGCGATCAGATCGGCGGGGTATGCGCCCCGCAGCGGCGGGCCGGTGAAGATACGGGTCGCCAGCGCGTCCACCTGACGCCGGGCGTCCAGGTCCGCCGGGTGTGCCGAACGGGCCCTGACCACGGCCGGGTTGAGGCTGATCGTGAGCTGTGCGCGGGAGGGGAGGGCGGCGCGCAGCGCCTGTGCGGCCAGGCCGTGCGCGAGGCTGAGGTGGTGGGCCGCGCGCGGGGCGGCCACCGGATCCGTACGGCCCGGGGCGTGCACCCCCGAGGCGTAGCCCAGAAACGCGCTGCGCCACGGCTCGTTGAGGGTGGTCCACCGCTCCACGCGGTCGCCCAGCGCCTCGGCCACGATCCGCGCGTAGTCGGCGAAGCGGCAGGCCGTGTCGCGGTGCGGCCAGCCGCACCGACGCCATCGCGCTGGTCGTCCCCGAGCCCGAGGCCCGCCTGTTCACCGAGCCGTACTTCTCCGGCATCATCCGCGGGGTGAGCGCCGAACTGGCCGGCACCGACTGGCAGTTGCTGCTCACCCTGGTCCGTACCCCCAAGGAGCACCGGCGCCTGGGCGCCTACCTGGGCGGCCACCGGGCCGACGGCGTCCCGCTCGTCTCCGTGCACCGCGAGGACCCGCTGCCCGACCTGCTCGCCCGCCTCGGGATACCCGCCGTCCTCGGCGGCCGCCGCGCCGCCCGTGAACCGCTGCCGTACGTCGACTGCGACAACACCGGCGGCGCCCGCACCGCCGTGCGGCACCTGCTCTCGCGGGGGCGCCGGGCCGTCGCCACCATCGCCGGGCCGCTGGACGTGTACGCCGCCAGGTGCCGCCTGGACGGCTACCGCCGGGCGCTGGCCGAGGCGGGGTGCGCGCCGGACCCGGCCCTGGTCGCGCACGGCGACTTCACCGAGGAGGGCGGGCGCCGCGCCATGGCCGCGCTGCTGGCCCGCCGCCCCGGCCTGGACGCGGTCTTCGCCGCCTCGGACGTGATGGCCGCCGGGGCCCGCGCGGCGCTGCGCGCCCACGGCCGCCGCGTCCCCGAGGACATCGCCCTGGCCGGCTTCGACGACTCCCCGGTCGCCCGCCACCTGGACCCGCCCCTGACCAGCGTCCGCCAGCCGGTGCAGGCCATGGGCCGCGCGATGGCCCGTGTCCTGCTGCGTCACCTGGCCGAAGGCGCGCCCCGTCACCCCGGGCTGATCCTGCCCACCGAACTGGTCCGCCGCGGCTCGTCCTGAGCGCCGCTCGCCGTGGCGGCGAGCGCGGCGCGGAACCCGCAAGGCCGGTGGGGGCCGGCCGCGCCGTTCCCCGCGCGCCTCAAGGGGCGCCGCGCACCCCCGTACGGAAGGCGATCGGTGTGCTCCCCGTGCGGTGCTGGAAGAACTTGGTGAAGTTGGCGGCGTCCGCGAAGCCGAGGTGTCCGGCGATGCGGGCCGAGGACAGCTCGCCGTGGGCCAGCAGCCGCTTGGCCTCCAGCACGACCCGGCGGTCGATGAACTCCTTCGCCCCGATGCCCGTCGCGGCGGCCGTGGCGCGGGAGAGCGTGCGCGGCGAATACCCCAGCGCCCTGGCGTAGTCCTCCACCCGGCGGCTGTGCGCGAAGTCCCGCTCCACCGCCTCCCGGAAGCGCAGGAAGGTCTCGCCCGCCTCGCAGACCGAGCCCTCGCCCTCCGGCGGCGCCTGCAGATGCGCGGCCCGCAGCACCAGTACGGACAGCAGGTGCCGCAGGACGTCCAGGTGCACCTCCAGCGGGAGGCCGCGCAGCGCGCCGAACTCGCGGTGCAGATGCTCCAGCGCGGCGCGCAGGGCCCGGGCCGCGTCGCCCTGCGGCTGCCGCACGGCGGGCCCGTACCAGTCCTCCAGCCGCGCGGCAGCGGCCGTCGCCGGGTCCAGGAACCCGGACTCGAACAGGACCAGCACGCCCTGTGCCGTGCCCAGGTCGCCGAAGTGGTGGACCTGCCCGGGCCGCACCCACACCACATCGCCCGCCGACAGCTCGTACTCCCGGAAGTCCACGGTGTGCCGCAGCAGGCCGCTGTCCACGGCGAAGAGGTGGTGGAAGCCGGGGCGGTGCGGGGTGGCCAGCGCGCAGGCCGCGGCGCGCTCGCGCAGCTCGGCGAAGGTCAGCACCTCCACGCCCGCCGGCCGCCCGGCGGGCGCCGAGAAGGCGACCTCCGGAAAGACTTCCTGTCGGTTTTTCACCATCACCGGTCCCGTGCCTACCCAGATATGCCCCGATCTCCCCTCTAGCGTAGAAGACGTCAGCGCGGCCGGTGACGGAAAGCACCATCCTCACGGGACGCGGGCACGACCCCGGGAACACCGGAGACCAAGGAGAACCAGCATGTCCAAGATCGCCATTTTCGGGGCCAACGGCACCATCGGCAGCCGCGTACTGGACGAGGCCCTGCGCCGCGGCCACCAGGTCACCGCCGTCGTCCGCGACCCCGCCAAGGTCACCAAGACCGACCCGAACCTGACCGTCGTCACCGGCGACATCCTGGACCCGGCGTCCGTCGCCGCCGTGGCCCAGGGCCAGGACGTCCTGGTCAGCGCGGTCGGCGGCGGCGACGGCCCGGGCCACATCGCCACCATCAAGCCCGCCGCCGAGTCCCTGGTCGCCGGCCTGCGCACCCTCGGTGACGCGGCCCCGCGCCTGATCGCGGTCGGTGGCGCGGGCTCGCTGCGCACCCCGGACGGCAAGCAGGTCTGGGACGCCGAGGGCCTGCCGGAGTTCCTGCTCCAGATCATGCACGCGCACGGCGACGCGCTGGACTTCTACCGCACCGTCACCGACGTGCGCTGGACCAACCTCAGCCCGGCCGCCCTGATCGAGCCCGGCGAGCGCACCGGCACCTACCGCACCGCCACCGAGGACCTCGTCGCCGCCGCCGACGGCACCAGCCGCATCTCCACCGAGGACTACGCCGTCGCCCTCCTCGACGAGCTCGAAAGGCCCCAGCACATCGGCGAGCGCTTCACCGTCGGCTACTGACCGCCCCCGCCGCCGTCGCCTTCACGACCGGGTGTCCGATCCCGCGCGGATGATCTCCCGCGCGGGCGCGGCGGATACGACGAAGGCCCGGCCTGTCAGTGACAGGCCGGGCCTTCGGCTGGGGTGAGTAACGGGACTTGAACCCGCGACATCCTGGACCACAACCAGGTGCTCTACCAGCTGAGCTATACCCACCATGACCGGTGCTGTGTGGTGTCTTGTTCCCCACCGGCTGGAGAAAACTATACAGGCTCCGGATGGGTGCTCGCTCCCGGCTTTTGCGCTGCCGGGAGCGAGCTGCGTCACTCTTTCGCGGACGGGGTGCGCGCTAGGGCGCGGGCGAGGTCTGCGCAGGCAGGACGTACTTCGCCGCGATCGACTTCGCGGTCTCGGAGTCCGGCCCCGGCTGGGGCACGAAGACGGCCTCGCGGTAGTAGCGCAGCTCCGCGATGGATTCGCGGATGTCCGCCAGCGCGCGGTGGTTGCCGTTCTTCTCCGGGCTGTTGAAGTACGCCCGCGGGAACCAGCGCCGGGCCAGCTCCTTGACGGAGGAGACATCCACGATCCGGTAGTGGAGATAGTCCTCCAGCACCGGCATGTCCCGCAGCAGGAAGCCGCGGTCCGTGCCGACGGAGTTGCCGCACAGCGGAGCCTTGCCCGGTTCCGGAACGTGCTGCTTGATGTACTCCAGTACCTGCCGCTCGGCCTCGGCCAGCGTCGTACCGCCGTCGAGCTCGTCCAGCAGGCCGGAGGCGGTGTGCATGGTGCGCACCACCTCCGGCATGGTGGCCAGCGCCTCGGCCGGGGGGCGGATCACGATGTCCACCCCCTCGCCCAGGATGTTCAGCTCGGAGTCGGTGACCAGCGCGGCCACCTCGATGAGTGCGTCACTCGACAGCGAGAGTCCGGTCATCTCGCAGTCGATCCACACCATGCGATCGTTCATACGCCTCACCCTACGGGGCGCTCCCGCTGGCTGGGCAGCACCGGACGGCCACCGGACCGGCCGAGCGACTGCTCGGGGAGCCGCGGCGCGTACGCGTCGGACTCCGGTTTGCCCACTTCGCCGGAGGCGAGCGCGGTGGCGTGGCCCCCGCCCCCGGTGGCCGTCGCGAACCGCTCGGCGCCCGTGGGCCCCGCCGGCGCCGCGGGAGCCACATGGCCGGGCGGTCCGGGAGGTCCGGGCGGGCCCGCGGGTCCGGGGCGCTCCCCGCGCTCCGGCCGCTCCGAGCGCACCGCCTGGTCGGGCACCCCGTTCTGCGGCCGGCGCGCCCGGTAGGCCGCGCGGTAGGCCGCGGGCGAGGCGCCCAGCTGCCGCCGGAAGTGGCCGCGCAGCGCGACCGGCGAGCGGAAGCCGCAGCGTCCGGCGACCTCGTCGACCGAATAGTCGGAGGTCTCCAGCAGCCGCTGGGCCTGCAGCACGCGCTGGGTGATCAGCCACTGCAGCGGCGCGCTCCCGGTCAGGGACCGGAACCGGCGGTCGAAGGTGCGGCGGCTCATGTAGGCGCGGGCCGCCAGCGTCTCCACGTCGAACTGCTCGTGCAGGTGCTCCAGTGCCCAGGCCACGACCTCGGCGAGCGGGTCCGCCCCGATCTCCTCCGGTAATGACCGGTCCAGGTAGCGCTGGTGGCCGAGGTCGGAGGCGGTGCGGCGCGGCGGTACGACCAGCCGGCGGGCGAGCGCGTTGGCCGCGTCGGCGCCGTGGTCGGTACGGACGATGTGCAGGCACAGGTCGATGCCCGCCGCCGTCCCCGCGGAGGTGAGCACATCGCCGTCGTCGACGAAGAGCTCGCGTGGATCCACATGGACGGACGGGTAACGCTTGGCGAGCGTCGGTGCGTACATCCAGTGCGTGGTGGCCGGACGGCCGTCGAGCAGTCCGGCGGCAGCGAGGACGAAGGCCCCCGTGCACAGCCCGACGATGCGGGCCCCTTCTTCATGCGCCCGGCGCAGCGCGTCCAGCGCGGCCGGTGGCGGTGCCTGGGTGATGGACCGCCAGGCCGGGACGACAACCGTCCCCGCGCGAGCGATCGCTTCCAGGCCATAGGGGGCGGAAAGTTCGAGCCCCCCGGTCGTGCGCAAAGGCGCATCTTCGCCCGCGCACACAAGTAGTCGGTACCGTGGAACGCCCGCGTCCTGGCGGTCGATGCCAAAGACCGAGAGCGGAATCGAGCTCTCGAAAATAGGGCCGCCACTGAAGAGGAGCACCGCGACTATTTCGCGGCGTCGTCGGGCGGCGAGCTTGCGTGCGGCATCTGGTACGGCAGCGGAGTCCTGGCTCATGGCGCTTAAGCCCCCCTCGGTCGTCTAGCCCTCTCGGCCCTGCATTTTTCCCCCGCCGTGATTGCCAAGATCGAATCTACTGGGTCCCGTGAGGATGGAGTGCCAAGTTCACCACCCACTGCTATGTCGATATGGCAACTTGGCGCGAAGCATTCGATCACGAAGCGTTCCACTCGTCGGGCTTGCTGGGAAGTACGCCTCTCGCCTCTGCCCACCCGCCATGGGACACAACCATGCCGAGCGGTTCTTTCCGCCCTGCTCACACACGGGTTGGAGGTCGCTTTCGCCAAGGGTTGAGCCCAGGTGCGAAGTTGGCTGAAAACGAACGCGGGCCGACTTGCGGGTGGCTCATTCGCCCGGCGTACGCCCCCCGGAATGACGTCCGCCGCGGTGTGCTCCGGTCCCCGTACGCTGGTGTCGCCCACGGTGCGCAGAGCTCTGCTCGGCGGGCAGACGGGCCGCGTGCCGCTCGGACTGCCGCAGCAGCGCCCGGCAGGCACAGGTGACCGCCGTCAGCCCGATGGCGGTGCCGGCGGCCCCGCCGACGGACGAGCCGCACACGACGAGCACGAGCGGCACCAGGGCACAGCTGAACGCCCCCCAGCGGACCACATCACTCACCGGATCGGCGGACGTGTTCGACGGACCGGGCACGGCGTACTCCCTCCAGGACGGCTGGTACTACAACGCCGCCCGGGACCAGGGGTCACCGCGATGGGTACGTACGGGGGCGAGCCGAGGGAAGTAGGGGCATTGCCATACGGCCCGTGCTCCGGCATGCTCCGGGGAACGTTCGAGGGGGGAACACCCGCCGTACAGGCGTCCGCCGTCTGCGGCAGGCTCTGGGCAGCGGGGGGAGTGGCGCCGTACTCTTGGGGTAAGGGCTTGGGAAGGTGATTCCCAGTCGTATCGTTCCCCTTTGAACTACGACACCCCTCCAGGGGTCCCTCTCGATCAAGCAAGCTCAGTCAACTGCCGGATCAAGTCAATCGCCGTTCCCCGTCCGCCCCTCCGCAAGAGGACGTCCTCGCCGAGACACCAATGGCCGGTCACGAAATCCCCGAACCCGCGGACCGCAAGCAGGTCGCCGATCCGATGGCGGACCTCCAAGCGGCGGAACAGACACGCCACTCCTGCGACCCAGCCTTCCAGCACGGCGTCGTGGTCGGCTTCGACGGATCGACGTCGAGCGAACGAGCATTGGCGTATGCAATCGGTATGGCCCGGCGCTCAGGATCGGGCCTGATCATCGTCCATGTGGCCAACAGGCTGCCGACGACCGTGTGGGCGGGCTGTGAGCCGCCGGTCTTCGTGGACGTGCCGGACCACCGTACCGAAGTGCTCGGGCTGGAGCTGGCCTGCGCCGACCATTTGTCCGAAGTGCCATGGATTCTGGTCGAGCGCGGCGGGGACATCTGCCACGAGCTGGAGGAGGTCGGCCGCGAGTACGAGGCCGACGCGATCGTGGTGGGCTCCACGCACGGCATCGTGGGCCGGATCTTCGGCTCGGTGGCGGGGCGGCTCGCGCGGCGCGCGCAGCGGCCCGTGATCGTCATTCCCTGACGTGCCGCGCCCGCGGGGTCTGCCGTCGATCTCCCGTACGCATCGGCCCAGTTGAGGCCACCGCCGGCGGACCGGCGTCCGCCCGCCGGTCCGTTTTCCGCCCGTGATCGAACCGTGTCCACTCCGTGTGCGAGAGCGGCAAATCTACCGATGCGTAGAGGTGGATTGTGCGTTTGTGAGGGGTACAACCCGATCAAGTGGGGTCAACAACTGCACAGATGCACAGAAGGGAGCTTGCCGTGGCCAAAGATGTCACCGCGGGAAGCCGGACCCGTGTGGCCGGGGGCGACGCCTCGGCGCTTGGATACCTCGCACTCGGCCTGACGCTGCTGGCGTTCGGCCTCTTCAACGCCGATGTGGTCAGCGACGCGACGGTGCGCGACGGCACCACCCTCGCGCTCTTCGTCGGCGGAATCACTCAATTCGTCGCCGGGCTCTGGGAGTTCCGCGGCGGCTCTGTGCTCACCGGCACCGCGTTCACGGGCCTGGGGGCCTTCTGGTTCACCTGGGCCAGCGCGGTGGACACCAAGGCCAGTGAGGCGGCCACCGGCTACTTCCTCCTTCTGTGGGCGCTGCTCGCGCTCAGTCTCACCGTCGCGAGCTGGACCTCGGGCCCCGTCGCGCAGGTGGTCTTCGGGCTGCTCTTCGTGGCCCTGCTGATCCTGTCCATCGCGCAGTTCGCCGGCACCGACGGACTGATCGTACGGATCGCGGGCTGGGTCGCCGTGGTGGCCGGCGCCGCGGGCTGGTACGGCGCCACGGCCTCGCTGGCCAACGGCGCACACGGCAAGAGCGTGCTGCCGCTCGGGAGGTGACGGTTCCCGGGTAGGGCGGCATCACCGCCGGCGTATGGGCGACGCCGGCACAGGGGAGGTGGGTTCCTCGCGCGTATGGTGGCACGCGCGGGGGGCCCGCCTCATTCTTCGCGCCCGAGCCGGCGCCGCTCTCGCGGAGGTGGCCGGGCGCCGTGGGGATCGCTCAACTGGTGGCCGGGGTCCGTTCGCCGGACAGGCGACGACGCCCCTCCGCCGGACAGGGGCGGGGGGCGTCGTCGGTTCCCCGGAGACGGGGGCCTGGGGCGTGCGGTCCTATTCGACCGTCACGGACTTGGCGAGGTTGCGGGGCTTGTCGATGTCCCGGCCCAGGGCCAACGCCGTGTGGTAGGCCAGGAGTTGGAGCGGGATGCCCATCAGGATCGGGTCCAGCTCGGTCTCGTTCTTGGGCACCACGATGGTGTGGTCGGCCTTCTCCTGCTCCTGGTGCGCGACCGCGAGAATCCTGCCGCTGCGGGCCTTGATCTCCTCCAGCGCGGCGCGGTTCTTCTCCAGCAGGTCGTCGTCGGGGACGATGGCGACCGTCGGCAGCGCGGGCTCGATCAGCGCGAGCGGGCCGTGCTTGAGCTCGGAGGCGGGGTAGGCCTCGGCGTGGATGTAGGAGATCTCCTTGAGCTTGAGGGAGGCCTCCAGCGCCACCGGGTAGCCGCGCACCCGGCCGATGAACATCATCGACTGGGCGCCCGCGTACTCCTTGGCCAGCTTCTCGATCTCGCCCTCGGACTTCAGGATCTCGGTGATCTGCTCGGGCAGCTTGCGCAGGCCCTCGATGATCCGCTTGCCGTCGGCGACGGACAGGTCGCGGATGCGGCCCAGGTGCAGGGCGAGCAGCGCGAAGGCGACCACGGTGTTGGTGAAGCACTTGGTGGAGACGACGCAGACCTCGGGCCCGGCGTGCACGTACACGCCGCCGTCGGCCTCGCGGGCGATCGCCGAGCCGACCACGTTGACCACGCCCAGTACCCGCGCGCCCTTGCGCTTGAGCTCCTGGACCGCGGCGAGCACGTCGTAGGTCTCACCGGACTGGGAGACCGCGACATAGAGGGTGTCGGGGTCCACGACCGGGTTGCGGTAGCGGAACTCGGAGGCGGGCTCGGCGTCCGCGGGGATGCGGGCCAGCGCCTCGATGAGCCCGGCGCCGATCAGACCCGCGTGGTACGAGGTGCCGCAGCCCAGGATCTTGATGCGGCGGATGGTGCGGGCCTCGCGGGCGTCCAGGTTCAGCCCGCCCAGGTGCACGGTGGAGAAGCGGTCGTCGATGCGGCCGCGCAGCACGCGGTCCACGGCGTCCGCCTGCTCGGAGATCTCCTTGTGCATGTAGGTGTCGTGGCCGCCCATGTCGTAGGACTCGGCCTCCCACTCCACCGTGGTCGGCGTGGCCGTCGTCGAGGAGCCCTCGGTGGTGTACGTACGGAAGTCGTCCGCCTTCAGCGTCGCCATCTCGCCGTCGTCCAGGGTGACGACCTGGCGGGTGTGCGAGACCAGGGCCGCGACGTCGGAGGAGACGAACATCTCCTTCTCGCCGATGCCCAGCACGACCGGCGAGCCGTTGCGGGCCACCACGATGCGGTCGGTGAAGTCGGCGTGCAGCACGGCGATGCCGTACGTGCCCTCGATCACCCGCAGCGCCTCGCGGACCTTCTCCTCCAGGGAGGGGGCCTGGGAGCGGCCGATGAGGTGGGCCAGCACCTCGGTGTCGGTCTCGGAGGCGAAGACCACGCCGTCGGCGGTGAGCTTGGCGCGCAGCTCGGAGGCGTTGTCGATGATGCCGTTGTGCACCACGGCGACCTTGCCGTCCGCGTCGGTGTGCGGGTGGGCGTTCTCGTCGTTGGGGGCGCCGTGGGTGGCCCAGCGGGTGTGCGCGATGCCGGTGGAGCCCGCGAAGCGCTTGGGCAGGCGGGACTCCAGCTCGCGGACCCGGCCCTTGGCCTTGGCGGTCTTGAGGCCGCCCGTCTTGCCGGAGGCGTGGATGGCGATACCGGCGGAGTCGTAGCCGCGGTACTCCAGGCGCTGAAGGCCTTCCAGGAGCAGCGGAGCGACATCTCGTTTACCGATATATCCAACGATGCCACACATGAAATGACCCTCCCGGAAAGACAGTTGAGCGGCTGAGTGGTGGTGGGCGGCGGTGGTGCGGTGTGCGCCGGCCGGTGTGCGGCTGAGGGGAGCCGGCCGATGTGCGGTCGGCCGGCGCCCTTCAGCCGTACACCAGACGGCGCAGCTGGCGCAGCGAGAGCTCGGGCGGGGCCACGGCGCGGTGCGGCAGCTCGTGGCCGATCCGCTCGAAGATCGCGTCGTTGCGCAGGCCCTGACTTTGCAGCTCGCGGTGTCTGCGCCGGACGAACTCCTGCGTCGTCTCGTCGAAGTACGCCAGCACGTCCAGCACCACCCGGGCGGCCTCGCCGCGCTGTAGCGGCGTACTGCGCACCAGGTGGTCGACAAGATCGTCGTGGGACGAGTGGCGTTCGAGCACTCGTCGATATTGCGGGGCAGTCGAGCGTTTCGCAAGAAATCTGCCCGATATCGGGCAGGGGTTCGGTTCGGTGGCTGGAATGCGGTGAGAAAACGGTCGGCATCTTGACCGAAACCGGGGCGGGCGGTACGCATGGTGACCGCTCGGTCGCTCCATGCCATGCAGGACATGTCATGCACGAAGCTCGCCGAAGGGATCGTCCATGAGACGACGCAGACTCCTGTGCTCACTGCTCCTGGTCGCGGCGGCGGGGCTGGGAACCGCCGCAGCCCCGGCACCTCAAGGCACCGACCGCACCCCCACGGCCACCCCGCTGGACCAGGTCATTCCCGCGCCCGCCTCCGTACGGCCCGGCAAGGGCGCGTACACGATCGACGAGGACACCCGCATCCGCGTGCCCGGCAAGTCCGGCGAGGCGCGGCGGATCGCCGGGTATCTGGCGGGCGTGCTGCGCCCGTCCACCGGCTACGACCTGCCGGTGACCGGCAAGGACGGCCGCGACGGCATCGTGCTGCGGCTCGGCGGCCACGACAGCAAGGGGCTCGGGGCGGAGGGCTACCGGCTCAGCTCCAGCGGCCGCTCGGTGACCATCACCGCGGACCGGCCCGCCGGGCTCTTCCACGGGGTGCAGACGCTGCGGCAGCTGCTGCCCGCCGCGGTGGAGAAGCCGACCGAACAGCCGGGCCCCTGGAAGGTGGCGGCCGGCACCATCGCCGACACCCCGCGCTACGGATACCGCGGCGCGATGCTGGACGTCTCCCGGCACTTCCTGACGATGCCGCAGGTCAAGCGGTACATCGACCAGCTCGCCCTCTACAAGATCAACACCCTGCATCTGCATCTGTCCGACGACCAGGGCTGGCGGATCGCCATCGACTCCTGGCCGCGTCTGGCCACCTACGGGGGCAGCACCCAGGTCGGCGGCGGGCCCGGCGGCTACTACAGCAAGGACGACTACCGCGAGATCCTGCGGTACGCCGCCAGCCGCTATCTGCTGGTCGTCCCCGAGATCGACATGCCCAGCCACACCAACGCGGCGCTGGCCTCCTACGCCGAGCTGAACTGCAACGGCATCGCGCCGCCGCTCTACACCGGCACCGAGGTCGGCTTCAGCTCGCTGTGCGTACCGAAGAAGATCACGTACGACTTCATCGACGACGTGATCCGCGAGGTGGCGGCCATGACCCCGGGCCCCTACCTCCACATCGGCGGCGACGAGGCGTACTCCACCAGCCACGAGGACTACGTCACCTTCATGGACAAGGCGCAGGCCGTGGTCGCCAAGTACAACAAGACGGTGGTGGCCTGGCACCAGGTGACCGAGGCGCACCCCATCAAGGGCGCGGTGGCGCAGTACTGGGGCTATGACAAGACCAGTGCCGAGGAGAAGGCGCGGGTGGTGGCCGCGGCCAAGAGCGGCACCAAGCTGATCATCTCGCCCGCCGACCGGTCGTACCTGGACATGAAGTACCACAAGGACACTCCGGTCGGGCACCAGTGGGCCGGGTACGTCGAGGCGCAGCGCTCCTACGACTGGGACCCGGGCACGTATCTGCCGGGCGCGCCCCAGGAGGCGGTCATGGGCGTCGAGGCGCCGATGTGGACGGAGTTCATCTCCACCAACCAGCACCTGGACTTCATGGCCTTCCCGCGGCTGCCCGGCATCGCGGAGCTGGGCTGGTCGCCGTCGTCCGCCCTGGACTGGGACGGCTACAAGCACCGGGTGGCCGCCCACGGGCCCCGCTGGGACGCGCTGGGCATCGGCTACTACCGCTCTCCGCAGATTCCCTGGCCCGCGAGGTGAGGTGACATGAGGTGAGGCGCTGCGAGGGGCGGCGGGCCACGGTGGCCGGCCACCCCTCGCAGCGCCCGCTAGCCCGCCGCCAGGCCCAGCTCGCGGGCGATCAGCATCCGCTGGACCTCGCTGGTGCCCTCGCCGATCTCCAGGATCTTGGAGTCGCGCCACATGCGGGCGACCGGGTACTCGTTCATGAAGCCGTAGCCGCCGTGGATCTGGGTGGCCTCGCGGGCGTTGGTGACGGCGATCTCGGAGGAGTAGAGCTTGGCGAGGGCCGCCTCTTTCTTGAAGGGCTCGCCGTGTACGAGGCGGGAGGCCGCGTCGCGCCAGGCCAGCCGGGAGGTGTGGGCGCGCATCTCCATGTCCGCGATCTTGAACTGGATGGCCTGGTTGGCGCCGATGGGCCGGCCGAAGGCGTGCCGCTGCCCGGCGTACTTGACCGACTCGTCCACACAGCCCTGGGCCAGCCCGGTGGCCAGCGCGGCGATCGCGATCCGGCCCTCGTCCAGGATGCGCAGGAACTGGGCGTAGCCGCGGCCCTGTTCGCCCAGCAGGTTGGCCGCCGGGACGCGCACGTCGGTGAAGGACAGCTCGTGGGTGTCCGAGGCGTTCCAGCCGACCTTGGAGTACGGGGCGGCGACGGTGAAGCCGGGGGTGCCGGACGGGACGATGATCGCGGAGATCTCCGGGCGGCCGTCCTCCTTGCGGCCGGTGATGGCGGTGACGGTGACCAGGCCGGTGATGTCCGTACCGGAGTTGGTGATGAAGCACTTGCTGCCGTTGATCACCCACTCGTCGCCGTCCAGTACGGCGGTGGTGCGGGTGGCGCCCGCGTCCGAGCCGCCGTCCGGCTCGGTCAGCCCGAACGCGCCCAGGGTCTCGCCCGTGCACAGCCGCGGCAGCCACTGCTGCTTCTGCGCGTCGGTGCCGAAGAGATGGATCGGCATGGCGCCCAGTGAGACGCCCGCCTCCAGGGTGATGGCGACCGAGGAGTCGACGCGGGCCAGCTCCTCCAGGGCGATGCCGAGCGCGAGGTAGTCGCCGCCCATGCCGCCGTACTCCTCGGGGAAGGGGAGTCCGAACAGGCCCATCTGGCCCATCTGGCGCACGATTTCGTACGGGAACTCGTGCCGCTCGTAGTAGTCGCCGATCTTGGGGGCGACCACGTCGTGTGCGAACTCCTCGACGGTGTGCCGGAGTTCTTCTAGCTCGGGTGCGAGCCGGTGGTCCAGTGGCATGGTCACTCCTTGTGGGAGAGGGCGCGGACGGTACGGGACGGGCTCGGCCGGCCCAGTCGGTCCGCCATCCACCCGCTGGTGGCGGTGAGGCGGTCCAGGTCGACCCCGGTCTCGATGCCGAGGCCGTGCAGCATCCACACGAGGTCTTCGGTGGCGAGGTTGCCGGTGGCGGATTTCGCGTACGGGCAGCCGCCGAGGCCGCCCGCCGAGGAGTCGACGGTGGTGACGCCGTGCTGGAGGGCGGCCAGGGTGTTGGCGAGCGCCTGGCCGTAGGTGTCGTGGAAGTGGACCGCGATGCGGCCGGTGGGCACGCCCGCCTCGTTCAGGGCGGTGAGCAGGGCCCGTACGTGGCCGGGGGTGGCGACGCCGATGGTGTCGCCCAGGCTCAGCTCGGCGCAGCCCATGCCGATCAGGGCGCGGCAGACTCGTACGACCTGGGGGAGCGGCACCGGGCCCTCCCAGGGGTCGCCGAAGCACATGGAGAGATAGCCGCGGACCCGCGCTCCTTCGGCCCTGGCGCGGGCCACGACCGGCTCGAACACGGCCAGGGCCTCGTCCAGGGTGCGGTTGAGGTTGGCCTTGGCGAAGGACTCGGTGGCGCTGGCGAAGACGGCGATGTGGCGGGCGCCGAGGGCCAGGGCGCGGTCCAGGCCGCGGTCGTTGGGGACGAGGACGGGCAGGTCGACCTCGGTGAGGTCCGACAGCAGCGGGAACAGCTGCTCGGCGTCGGCGAGTTGGGGCACCCACTTGGGGTGCACGAAGCTGGTCGCCTCGATGGTGGTCAGGCCCGCGCCGGCCAGGCGGTGGATGAACTCCGCCTTGACCTCGGTGGGGATGACCGCCTTCTCGTTCTGCAGCCCGTCGCGGGCGCCGACCTCGTGGATACGGACGCGGGCGGGCAGGCCGTCGGCGGGGAAGGCCATGGGCAGTCCGGATGCGGTCATGACTCCTCCTGGGGTGTCACCACGGCCAGGACCTGGTCCATGGCGACGGTGCTGCCGGGGGTGACGTCCAGCTCGGTGACGGTGCCGTCGTACGGGGCGGAGATGACGTGTTCCATCTTCATCGCCTCGACCACCAACAGGCCCTGCCCCGCCGCCACTTCGTCGCCGACCGCGACCTTGACGACGGTGACGGTGCCGGGCATGGGCGCGGTCAGCGCGTCCGCGCCGTGCGCCCCGGCGGCGCCGCGCAGGGTGGCCTCCACGGGGTCGTGGTCCTGGACGTGCCAGGTGTCGCCGTCACGTCCGAGCCAGACCCCGTCCGGGGAGGGGGTGTGGGTGAAGCGGTGGGTGAGGCCGGTGTGGTTGAGGGTGAGGTGGGTGGGGGTGAGGGCGAGGAGGCGGGCGCGGGTGGGGGTGTCGGTGCGGGCCTCGGCGTCGCCGTGGGCCTCTGTGCCGCCGACGCACACCTCCGTGTCCGCCCCGAGGCCGCGCACCCGGACCGCCACCGGGTCCTGGCCCGGGACGCGGACGTGGTGCACCGTCCACGCGGGGGTGCCGCCCAGGCGCCAGCCGTTGGGGACCGAGAACGGGTCGGTCCAGGCGGCCGAGGGCCGCTCGGCCCGCTCGGCCCGCAGCAGCGCGGCGGCGGCGTACACCTCCTGCGGCACTCCGTCCGGGACCAGGGAGTCCACCTCGCGCTCGACGAGGCCGGTGTCCAACTCGCCCGCCACCACGGCCGGGTGGGCCAGCAGGCGGCGCAGGAAGCCGGTGTTGGTGGGCACGCCCAGGATCACCGTGTCGGCGAGGGCGGCGCGCAGCTTGCGCAGGGCGGTGGCGCGGTCCGGGCCGTAGGCGATGACCTTGGAGAGCATCGGGTCGTAGAGGCTGCCGACCTCGGTGCCCTGTGTCAGGCCCGAGTCGGTGCGTACCCCGTCGCCCTGCGGCTCGTGCAGGGCCAGGACCGTGCCGCCGGAGGGGAGGAAGCCGCGGGCGCCCTCTTTGAGAGATACGGTCTCGGCGCAGATGCGGGCCTCGACGGCGTGGCCGGTGAGGGTGATGTCCTGCTGGGTGAAGGGGAGGTGCTCGCCCGCGGCGACCCGCAGCTGCCACTCGACCAGGTCCACTCCGGTGACCAGTTCGGTGACCGGGTGCTCCACCTGGAGGCGGGTGTTCATCTCCATGAAGCAGTACGCGGACGGGTCGGCGCCGGGGACGATGAACTCGACGGTGCCCGCGCCGCGGTAGCCGCAGGAGCGGGCCGCCTGGACGGCCGCCTCGCCCATGGCGGCGCGGGTGGCCTCGTCCAGCAGGACCGAGGGGGCCTCCTCGATGACCTTCTGGTGGCGGCGCTGCAGGGAGCACTCGCGCTCGCCGAGGTGGACGACATTGCCGTGGCCGTCGGCCAGGACCTGGATCTCGATGTGGCGGGGGCTCTCGATCCAGCGCTCCACCAGCAGGGTGTCGTCGCCGAAGGAGCCGCGGGCCTCGCGCCGGGCGGCGGCGATCTCCTCGGCGAGCACCGCCTCGTCCCGTACGAGCCGCATGCCCTTGCCGCCGCCGCCCGCGGACGGCTTGAGGAGGACCGGCATGCCGATCTCCCGTGCGGCGTCGGCGAGTCGGCCGTCGGACAGGCCGCTGCCGGACGAGCCGGGTACGACCGGGACGCCGGCCGCGCGCACGGTCTCCTTGGCGCGGATCTTGTCGCCCATCAGGGAGATCGCGGAGGCGGGCGGGCCGATGAAGACCAGGCCCGCGTCCGTGCACGCCCGGGCGAAGTCGGCGTTCTCGGCGAGGAAGCCGTAGCCGGGGTGGACGGCCTGGGCGCCGGCGCGGGCGGCGGCCTCCAGCAGGCGGTCGGTGCGCAGATAGCTCTCGGACGCCGCGGGCTCGCCGATGCGCACCGCCGTGTCGGCCTCGCGTACGTGCCGGGCGTCGGCGTCCGCGTCGCTGAAGACGGCGACGGAGCGGATGCCGAGCGCGCGCAGCGTACGGATGACGCGGACCGCGATCTCGCCGCGGTTGGCGACCAGGACACTGTCGAACATCGTCGTGGACATGCTGGTGAGCACTCCTGTGGTCGTCCCTGTGGGCACTGCTGCGGTCATCGCTCTCACATCCGGAAGACGCCGAAGCCGGGCTCGCCCAGGGGTGCGTTGGCGCAGGCGGTCAGGGCGAGACCGAGCACCTGGCGGGTCTCCATCGGGTCGATGACGCCGTCGTCCCACAGCCGCGCGGTGGCGTAGTAGGCGTTGCCCTGGGTCTCGTACTGCTCGCGGACCGGCGCCTTGAAGGCCTCCTCGTCCTCGGCGCTCCACTCCTGGCCGCGCGCCTCCAGCTGGTCGCGCTTGACGGTGGCCAGGACCGAGGCGGCCTGCTCGCCGCCCATCACCGAGATCTTGGCGTTGGGCCACATCCACAAAAAGCGGGGGGAGTAGGCCCGGCCGCACATGGAGTAGTTGCCCGCGCCGTAGGAGCCGCCGATGACGACGGTCAGTTTGGGGACGCGGGTGCAGGCGACCGCGGTGACCATCTTGGCGCCGTGCTTGGCGATGCCGCCCGCCTCGTAGTCGCGGCCGACCATGAAGCCGGAGATGTTCTGCAGGAAGAGCAGCGGGATGCCGCGCTGGTCGCACAGCTCGATGAAGTGGGCGCCCTTCTGGGCGGACTCGGAGAAGAGGATGCCGTTGTTGGCGACGATGCCGACCGGGTGGCCGTGGATGTGTGCGAAGCCGGTCACCAGGGTCTGGCCGTACTCGGCCTTGAACTCCGCGAAGCGGGAGCCGTCCACGACGCGGGCGATGACCTCGCGGACGTCGTAGGGGGTGCGGGAGTCGGCGGGCACCGCGCCGTACAGGCCCGCCGGGTCGACCTTGGGCTCCTCGGACTGCCGTACGGTCCAGGGGAGTCGAGGGCGCTCGCCGAGGGTGGAGACGATGGTGCGGACGATCCGCAGGGCGTGTGCGTCGTCCTCGGCGAGGTGGTCGGTGACGCCGGAGGTGCGGGAGTGCACCTCGCCGCCGCCCAGTTCCTCGGCGGTGACGACCTCGCCGGTGGCGGCCTTCACCAGCGGCGGGCCGCCCAGGAAGATCGTGCCCTGGTTGCGGACGATCACCGCTTCGTCGCTCATGGCCGGGACGTACGCGCCGCCGGCGGTGCAGGAGCCGAGGACGGCGGCGATCTGCGGGATGCCCGCGCCCGACATCCGGGCCTGGTTGTAGAAGATGCGGCCGAAGTGCTCGCGGTCGGGGAAGACCTCGTCCTGGAGGGGGAGGAAGGCGCCGCCGGAGTCGACGAGGTAGAGGCAGGGCAGGCGGTTCTCCAGGGCGATCTCCTGGGCCCGCAGGTGCTTCTTGACCGTCATCGGGTAGTACGTGCCGCCCTTGACGGTGGCGTCGTTGGCGACGATCACCACCTCGCGGCCGCTGACCCGGCCGATGCCGGCGATCACCCCGGCGGCCGGGGCGGCGCCGTCGTACATCCCCTCCGCCGCCAGCGGTGCCAGCTCCAGGAAGGGGGAGCCGGGGTCCAGGAGGGTGTCCACCCGGTCCCGGGGCAGCAGCTTGCCGCGCGCGGTGTGCCGCGCCCTGGCCTTCTCGCCGCCGCCCAGCCGCGCGGCCGTCAGCCGCCGGCGCAGCTGGTCGGTCAGCGCGCGGTGCGCGGCCTCGTTGGCCCGCCAGGAGTCCGACGCCGGATCGGCGGCGCTCCCCAGCACCGGTGCCTGCTCCATCAGTACGAGCCCCCTTGCTCGGTGACCGTGGCGACGCGTGCGCCAGAGGTGTTAATGGCCGTTAACGTCGTTTCCCTCAGGTTAACGAGCACTAACGCGGCTGTCTACAATTGATCGCATGAACAACGTGCAGGTCCCGGCCCCCGCGGCGATGAGCCGTCGCGAGCAGATCCTCAAAGAGGCCGCCCGGCTGTTCGCGGAACGCGGCTTCCACGGCGTCGGTGTGGACGAGATAGGGGCGGCCGTCGGTATCTCCGGGCCCGGCCTGTACCGCCACTTCGCGGGCAAGGACGCCATGCTCGCCGAGCTGCTGGTGGGCATCAGCGAGCGGCTGCTGGAGGGCGGGCGGGCGCGGGTGGCCCAGGGGGGCCACAGCCCCGAGGCGATACTGGACGCGCTCATCGACGGGCACATCGACTTCGCACTGGACGACCGGCCGCTGATCACGGTGCACGACCGCGAGCTGGACCGGCTGCGCGAGGCGGATCGCAAGCGGGTCCGTCAACTCCAGCGGCAGTATGTCGAGTTGTGGGTCACGGTGGTGCGCGAGGTCTACCCCGGCTGCGCCGAGCCCCGGGCGCGGGCCACCGTGCACGCCGTGTTCGGGCTGCTCAACTCCACGCCGCACCTCAGCCGCCCCGGCTCGCTCCCGGGCCGTACCGACATGGCGGTCCTTCTGCACCGCCTCGCCCGCGGGGCGTTCGCCGCCGCGGCCGCGGCCGACGAAGGCTGACGCGGACGGTTCTGGCGCGGGGTCCAGGGCGGGGGATCCGCTCTGGACAGCCTGACTGACCGGCCGGTAGCTTTCGCTGAGCAAGCGCTTAGGTAGCGATCCGGAGGAGGCGGCTGGTGCGTCGGACGGTGTTCAACGAGGATCACGAAGCGTTCCGGGAGACCATTCGCGACTTCATCGCCGCCGAGGTCGTGCCCGTGTACGACGAGTGGATGCAGGCCGGTGCCGCGCCCCGCGACTTCTACAAGAAGCTCGGTGAGCTGGGCGTCTTCGGCATCGAGGTGCCCGAGGAGTACGGCGGCGCGGGCGAGCGCAGCTTCAAGTTCAACGCCGTGATCACCGAGGAGTGCGCGCGGGCCGGGGTCGGCTTCGGCGGCTCCAGCGTGCACACCGCGCTGTGCCTGCCCTACCTCATGGCGTACGCCACCGAGGAGCAGAAGCGCCGCTGGCTGCCCTCCTTCGTCTCCGGCGACATGATGACGGCCATCGCCATGACCGAACCGGGCACCGGCTCGGACCTGGCCGGCATGAAGACCACCGCCAAGCTCTCCGAGGACGGCACGCACTACGTCCTCAACGGCGCCAAGACCTTCATCACCGGCGGCGTGCTCGCCGACCGCGTCATCGTCTGCGCCCGTACCTCCCCGGCCACCGAACAGGACCGCAGGGCCGGTATCACCCTGCTGTTCGTGGACACCTCGGCCGAGGGCTACGCGGTGGGCCGCAAGCTGGACAAGCTCGGCCTGAAGGCCTCCGACACCGCCGAACTCTCCTTCACCGACGTCCGTGTGCCCGTCGAGGACCGCCTCGGCGAGGAGGGCAGGGCCTTCTCCTACCTCGGCCAGAACCTCCCCCAGGAGCGGCTGGGCATCGCGGTGAGCGCGTACGCACAGGCCGCCGCGGCCGTGGAGTTCGCCAAGGCCTACGTCCAGGACCGCGAGGTCTTCGGCAAGTCGGTGGCCTCCTTCCAGAACACCAAGTTCGTGCTCGCGGACTGCAAGAGCGAGGTCGACGCCATGCAGGCGGTCGTCGACCGGGCCCTGGACGCCCACGACGCCGGTGAGCTGAGCGCCGCCGACGCCGCCTCCGCCAAGCTCTTCACCACCGAGCGGGCCGCCGTCGTCATCGACAAGTGCCTCCAGCTGCACGGCGGTTACGGCTACATGCAGGAGTACCCCATCTCCCGGCTGTACGCCGACACCCGCGTCACCCGGATCTACGGCGGCACCAGCGAGGTCATGCGCTCGATCATCGCCAAGTCGATGGGCCTGTGAGCAGGGCCCTGACGGACCTGCTCGATCTGCTGGACCTGGAGCGGATCGACCAGGACATCTTCCGCGGCCACAGCAGGGACTCCATCGTCCCGCGGGTCTTCGGCGGCCAGGTCGCTGCGCAGGCACTGGTGGCGGCCGGGCGCACGGTCGCCGCCGAGAGGCCCCCGCACTCCCTGCACGCCTACTTCCTGCGCCCCGGCGACCCCGGCGCGCCCATCCTCTACACCGTCGACCGGGTGCGCGACGGCCGGTCCTTCACCACCCGCCGGGTCGTCGCCGTCCAGCACGGCCAGCCCATTTTCCATCTCACCGCCTCCTTCCAGCGGGCGGAGGAGGGGCTTGAGCACCAGGAGGCGATGCCGGCCGCGCCGGACCCGGCGACGCTGCCGACCGCCGCCGAACAACTGCCGCGCTATGCGGCGAAGTTCCGTGACGGCGGCGTCGTGCACAAGCTGCTGGAGGCGCGCGCCGCGGTGGACCTGCGGTACGTGGACGAGCCGCCCTTCGGGACCGCGGGGCAGCGGCGCGCACCGCGCTCGCAGGTGTGGTTCCGCACCAACGGCAAGCTGGACGGCGAGATCGACCAGCCCCTGCTGCACCTGTGCCTGGTGACGTACGTGTCCGACATGACGCTGCTGGACTCGGTGCTGCTGGCGCACGGGCGCGGCGGCTGGGCGGTGGGCGATGTGGTGGGCGCCAGCCTGGACCACGCGATGTGGTTCCACCGGCCGCTGCGCGCCGACGAATGGCTGCTGTACGACCAGGAGTCGCCCACCGCGCACGGCGGGCGGGGCATGGGATCGGGCCGGATCTTCACCGCGGACGGGCGCCTGGCGGTGTCCGTGATGCAGGAGGGCGTGGTCCGCGCGCCGCGCGAGCACTGAGCCGTCCCCCCATGCCCGCGACGGGCATTTCGGGATTACTGCCCGGGTGTGAGCGGTGAAGACGAGACGGACGAGGTCACGGAGCCCGGCGGGCCGCAGGGGGCCGCGGCGGCACAGGACGAGAGCGTCGCCACGGTGGCCGTCGCGGCGGTGGCCAACCTCGGCATCGCGGCGGCCAAGGCCGTCGGCGGCGTCGTCAGCGGCTCCAGCGCGATGCTCTCCGAGGCCGCGCACTCCGTCGCCGGCACCGTCACCGAACTCCTGCTGCTGACCGCCCTCAAACGCAGCGCGCGCCCCGCCGACGAGGACCATCCGCTCGGCTACGGCGGCGAGCGCTACGTCTGGGCGCTGCTCGCCTCCGTCGCCACCTTCGTCGGCGGCGCCGTCTTCGCGATCTACGACGGCGTGCACACCCTCACCCACGGCGAGCGGCCCGGCGACCCGCTGCTGTCCTACCTCATCCTGGGCGTCGCCTTCCTCCTGGAGGGCGTATCGCTGCTCAAGGGGCTGCGGCAGGCCCGCGGCGAGGCCGCCCGCTTCACGGTGCCGCTGCGCCGCTATCTGCGGCACACCCCCGACACCGCGGTCAAGGCCGTGGTGATGGAGGACTCCGCCGCCCTGGTGGGCCTGGTGCTGGCGCGCGCGGGGCGGGGGCGGGCCCGCGGGCGCCGTTACAGCAGCCCCGCGGCGTCCAGCAGATAGGCCGTCAGCGGGTCGTAGAAGCGCGGGCTCACGACGTGGTCGTCCAGCGGCACGGTCACCCGCAGGGTGCCCTCGGCCTCGCCGAGGAAGAGCGCCGGGTCGTTGCAGTCCGCGAAGCCGATGGTCTCGATGCCGCGCTGGCCCGCGCAGCCCGCCCAGCCGTGGTCCGCCATGACCATGTCGGGCAGCGGGCGGCCCTCCCGCTCCAGCCAGTCCAGGATCGCCGCCATGGGCGCGGGGGAGTGGGTGTGCCACAGCGTGGCGCCGCGCTCCAGCACCGCCACATCGGCGAACTGCACGACCAGGCCCTCCTCCACGGCCAGCACGTCCGGTACGGCCACGATCTCGCAGCCCCTGGCCCGCAGCGCCCGCGCGGTGGCGTGGTGCACGTCCAGCAGGCCGCCGGGGTGGCCGGTCGCCAGCAGCACCCGCTGCTCGCCGGCCGCCGCCTTGCGCAGCAGCGCGGCGGCGCGCTCCAGGGCGTCCACCGTCAGCTCCGGGTCGATGGTGTCCTGCCCCTGGCGGTGGTCCGGGTCGTCCACCACGCCGCAGCGCTCGGCCATCACGGCGAGCACGTCCTGCTCGTCGCTCCAGCGGTCGCCCAGCTCCAGCCCCAGCCAGTAGTGGCGGTCACCGTTGGCCAGCTTGCGGTAGTGGGAGAGGTTGTTCTCCCGCGGGGTGGCGACCTGGCCCGCGATACGGGTGCGGACGAGATGACCGATGAGTTCGGCGCGGGTGGGAGCGGTGGTTATCGGCATAGCGCCATTGTGCCCGTACCGATCTCCCGGCCGCGGCTCAGTTCCGCCGGGCGGACGGTGCGCGGGCCCCGGATACGGGCGCCGGGCACGCGATCGGTACGGGGATATGGACACGGTGGAGAAGGCGAGGCGGCAAAGCCACGTATCCGTCCATGTGCCGGGGCCTTGCGGGTGCCTACGCTTCGGGCCATGACCACCGCATCCTCTGAGCCCGTGGGCCCCGTCGACTCCTCCCGTATCCCGCGTTTCGCCGGGCCGGCGACCTTCGCACGGCTGCCGCGCATCGACGAGGTGGGCGGCCGCGCCGATGTCGCCGTCGTCGGTGTGCCCTTCGACTCGGGCGTCTCCTACCGCCCCGGCGCGCGCTTCGGCGGCAACGCCATCCGGGAGGCGTCGCGGCTGCTGCGCCCGTACAACCCGGCGCAGGACGCCTCGCCGTTCGCGCTGGCCCAGGTCGCCGACGCGGGCGACATCGCCGCCAACCCCTTCAACATCAACGAGGCCGTCGAGACGGTCGAGGCGGCGGCCGACGACCTGCTGGGCACCGGCGCCCGCCTGATGACGCTCGGCGGCGACCACACCATCGCGCTCCCGCTGCTGCGTTCGGTGGCCAAGAAGCACGGCCCGGTGGCGCTGCTCCACTTCGACGCGCACCTGGACACCTGGGACACCTACTTCGGGGCCGAGTACACCCACGGCACCCCGTTCCGGCGCGCGGTCGAGGAGGGCATCCTGGACACCTCCGCCCTCTCCCACGTCGGCACCCGCGGCCCGCTGTACGGCAAGAAGGACCTGGACGACGACGAGAAGATGGGCTTCGGCATCGTCACCTCGGCGGACGTCATGCGCCGCGGCGTGGACGAGGTCGCCGACCAGCTGCGCCAGCGCATCGGGGACCGGCCGCTGTACATCTCCATCGACATCGACGTGCTGGACCCGGCGCACGCCCCCGGCACCGGGACGCCCGAGGCGGGCGGCCTGACCTCCCGCGAACTGCTGGAGATCCTGCGCGGTCTGTCCTCCTGCCACCTGGTCTCGGCCGACCTGGTGGAGGTCGCCCCGGCCTACGACCATGCCGAGATCACATCGGTGGCGGCGTCCCACACCGCGTACGAGCTGACGACGATCATGTCGCGGCAGATCGCCGCGGGGCGCTAGCGCTTCGCTGGAAGCGCGGTCATCGTTGCCGCGGGCCGGTGGTGGGAGGGCCGGTCGCGCCCACGCGGCGGAGCCGCATACCGACACGGCCCCGCGCCCCTTATGGGGCGCTTGCGCCGAGCGCCGCAAGGCAGGCCCGTACCGGTGGGCTCGGTGAGCGGGTGCGCCACGCTGCCCGGACCGTGCGGTGCAGCGTGGGGCGGGCGGGGACGAAGCGGACGCCGGGCGGGGCCGCCGCCTGGGCCGTCTCGGGGACCAGGGCGGCGGTCAACCCGGCGGCGACCAGCGCGAGTTGGGTGGGGTGGTCGCCCACCGGACAGCGGATGTCCGGCTCGACGCCGCGGGCCCGCAGTGCCTGTACGAGGGCCTCGTGCGGCTCGGTGCCCGGCGGGCAGACCGCCCACGGGGTGCCCGCCAGCTCGGCCAGGTCCTGGCCTGGCTGGTGATGACGCCCGCCCTGCCGCGGCTGCGCACCGAACTGGCCGCCGCGCTGCTGCTCCTGCAGCCGGTGATGGCCCTCGCGCTGGGCCTGGCCATCGGGGAGCGGCCCGGTGCCGTACAGCTGGCGGGCTGTGCGCTGGTGGTCCTCGCGGTGTGGAGCGTGGGACGGGCACCCAAGGAGTCCGGAGAGTCCGGAGAGTCCGGGGAGTCCGGGGAGTCCGGGGAGTCCAGGGAGTCCAGGGAGTCCAGGGAGTCTGAGGTGCACAAGGAGCCCGAGAAGGCCAAGGAGGTTAAGGAGGGCAAGGAGGTCAGAGGGGCTGGAAAGCCCGGAGAGACCATGGTTCACGAAGCGGACCGGGCGTCAAAGGAGCGTAAAGCCGGGGCCGTTGAGCAATAGGGAGGCGTCAGTGCGGCCTGGCGCCGAGCGCCCGAAGGGTTGGGTGGGCTGATCATCCCTCTCTCGCCGAAGGCCCCACTGATGCAGCCCCTGGCCCCGGAACACCACGCACCGGACGTCACGCAGACCGCGCCCGCCGCGCACCCGGCGCCCCGGCCCGTACCCCCGGGGCACCCGGGCCGGCACCGGCAGGTGGCCGCCGGGGCCCTGGACCCCAAGCTGGTGCTGGCGTCGCTGCCCGACGCGCTGCGCAAGCTGCACCCCAAGGTGATGGTCAAGAACCCGGTGATGTTCGTCGTCGAGGCCGGGTCGGTGCTCACCACCCTCTCCGCCGTCCTGGACCCGAGCGTCTTCAGCTGGACCATCAGCGCCTGGCTCTGGCTGACCGTGCTGTTCGCCAACCTCGCCGAGGCCGTCGCCGAGGGCCGCGGCAAGGCGCAGGCCGAGTCGCTGCGCCGCACCCGCAGCGACACCTGGGCGCGCCGGCTGCGCAGCTGGCGGGTGGGCATCACGGCGCAGGAGTACGAGGAGGAGGCGGTGCCGGCCGCCGAGCTGGCGCCGTACGACTTCGTGATCGTGGACGCGGGCGAGGTGATCCCCGGCGACGGCGAGGTGGTGGACGGGGTCGCCTCCGTCGACGAGTCGGCGATCACCGGGGAGTCGGCGCCGGTGATCCGCGCCGCGGGCGGCGACCACTCCGGGGTCACCGGCGGGACCACGGTGCTCTCCGACCGCATCGTGGTCCGCATCACCTCCCGGCCCGGAAAGACCTTCCTGGACCGGATGATCGCGCTGGTGGAGGGCACCAAACGGCACAAGACCCCCAACGAGCTGGCGCTGAACATCCTGCTCGCCGCGCTCACGGTGATCTTCATCCTGGCGGTGGTCGCGCTCCAGCCGATGGCCACCTACGCGGACGCGCCGCAGACCATGACCGTGCTGGTCGCCCTGCTGGTGACGCTCATCCCGACGACGATCGGGGCGCTGCTGTCCGCCATCGGCATCGCCGGCATGGACCGCCTGGTCCAGCGCAATGTGCTGGCGCTGTCCGGGCGGGCCGTCGAGGCGGCGGGCGATGTGAACACCCTGCTGCTGGACAAGACCGGCACCATCACCTTCGGCAACCGCCGGGCGGACGCCTTCGTCCCCCTGGAAGGGGTGCCGCACGCGCAGCTGGCGGACGCGGCCCAGCTCTCCTCGCTGGCCGACGAGACGCCCGAGGGCCGCTCCATCGTCGTCCTGGCCAAGGAGAAGTACGGCATCCGGGCGCGCGCGGAAGGGGAGTTGGGGGCGGCGCGCTGGGTGGCCTTCAGCGCGCACACGCGGATGAGCGGGGTCGACCTGGCCTGGTCGGGCGGGTGTTACGTACGCAAGGGCGCGGCGGGTGCCGTCACCGCGTGGGTGACGCGGCTGGGCGGCCGGGTGCCGCCCGAGGCGCAGCGGACCGTGGACGGTATCGCCGCACAGGGCGGCACCCCGCTGCTGGTGGCCGTCGCCGACCGGCACGGCGCGCGGGTGCTGGGCGCCGTCCACCTCAAGGACGTGGTCAAGGACGGCATCGCGCACCGCTTCGCCGAGCTGCGCGCCATGGGCATCAAGACCGTCATGGTCACCGGCGACAACCCGCTGACCGCCAAGGCGATCGCGGCCGAGGCCGGGGTGGACGACTTCATGGCCGAGGCCACCCCGGAGCAGAAGCTGGCGCGTATCCGCCAGGAGCAGGAGGGCGGCAACCTCGTCGCGATGACCGGCGATGGCACCAACGACGCGCCCGCGCTGGCCCAGGCGGACGTGGGGGTGGCGATGAACTCCGGCACCTCGGCCGCCAAGGAGGCCGGGAACATGGTGGACCTGGACTCCAACCCCACCAAGCTCATCGAGATCGTCGAGGTCGGCAAGCAGCTGCTGATCACCCGCGGCGCGCTGACCACCTTCTCCATCTGCAACGACGTCGCCAAGTACTTCGCGATCGTGCCCGCGATGTTCGCCTCGGTGTATCCGGGGCTGAGCGCGCTGAACATCATGGGCCTGCACAGCCCCTGGTCCGCCATCGCCTCCGCGATCATCTTCAACGCGCTGGTCATCGTGGCGCTGATCCCGCTGGCGCTGCGCGGGGTGCGCTACCAGCCGTCCTCGGCGCACGCGCTGCTGCGGCGGAACCTGGGGGTGTACGGGCTCGGCGGGCTCATCGCGCCGTTCCTGGGCATCAAACTGATCGATCTCTTGCTGCAGTTCGTGCCGGGGATGTAGCGCGAGGAGCCCGTACGCAGCGGGTCAGCCCTGCGGCAGCCGGCCGAAGTGGACGGTCTTCGCGGTCAGCAGGAACAGGTCGGGGCGCCGGTCCACCCCATGGGGGTCGGCCGGGTCCAGCAGCCGGTCCAGGGTCGCCAGGTCCTCGGCGTCCGCGAGCTCCTCCAGGCGGTTGCGAAAGTGCTCCAGGGTGCGCCGTACGGCCTGCCGGGGGCGCTCGGCCAGGGGAGCGGGGTGGTCCACGAGGAAGGTGCGGCTGTAGACGTCCGTCAGGCCCGCGCTGCGCAGCATCTGGGGCCAGTCCTCGACCACCGCCACCGAGCCGGGCAGCCCCGCGCGCATCTGGTTGAAGCGCTCCGCCATCGCCGCGTTCAGCCGGTCCTGGAGGCCGGGGCGGCCGATGCCCAGGTCGCGCGGCAGCCAGCGGGGCGCGAGCCCGCCCTCGACGATGGCCAGCGTGCCGCCGGGCCGCAGCAGCGCGGCCAGCCGGTTCAGCGCGTCCTGCTGGTCGCCGACGTGGTGCACGACCTGCCCCGACCACACCAGGTCGGCGGGTTCGAGATCGCTCAGGCCCGCGGGGAACTCGGCCACCTGGGTGCGCAGCCGTACGCCGAGCCGCTTGGCCCGCTGCTCGGCGCGGACCAGCAGCTCAGGGGTTCCGTCCACCGCACTGACCTCGGCCTGCGGGAACAGCTCCGCCAGCCGGCAGGCGGCGACGCCGGGGCCGCTGCCGATGTCCAGCACCCGCTGCGGGTCCAGGTCCTGGAACTCCTCGAAGGCCTGGCGCACATAGGGGCTGTGCGTCTCCCCCTCCAGTTCCAGCATGTCGGCCATCGCGGCCCAGTCGAAGTCCTTCATATCGCCCATGGTGAGCACCTCCTGGCGCCGACCATGCGCCCGGGTGGGCCGGTCGGGCAAACTTCCTTGCCGTTCCCGCAAAAGGACGGCGCCAGGGGCCGGGCGGGCGGGGCTGCGGGCCTGCGCTAGCCGTCCTGCTCGTGCAGCCAGCGCGCGTTGCTCTCGTACACCTCGCGCATCAGGTCGGGGCGGTCCAGGCCGGGGCGGTCGGGGTGGTTTCCCCAGCCGGCCTGGTTGGACCAGTACTGGGTGTAGCGGTAGGAACGGCGGTAGGTGGCGAGCACGGAGGTGTCCAGACGGACCCGGTCGCCCACGTACTCGGGGGCCAGCGCGTCCTTGAGATAGACGGCGCGGAACTCCGCGATACGCCAGTCGTCCTGCCGTTTCTCGACCCGGAAACACATCCGTTCCCACACGAGCAGCGTCGCCTCCTGCTCGTCCACCCGCACCGGCATCACGATCTGCGCGGGCAGTTCAGCAAAGGCCCGGTTGCCGTTGAGATCGACGCGAATGGGGCCGAGCTGGTGCAGTCCCTGGCCCCGTGCGGTCGACGCGAGTTTCTGGGTGTTGGCGATGAAGTCGGCGCCGCTGCACGTGGCCCAGCCGACGGCGATGCGGGTGTCGTCGTAGTAACTCGCCGCCATCTCTTCCCACTGCCCGGTGTCACGTGCCCAGCGTTCCCGGATCACGCATTCCCGCGCGGCTTCGGCGGCCAGCAGATCGCTCACGTTGCGTCGTTCTGTAGTCCCCATCCACCCATTCCTATCGACCTGATTGAGGGGTCGCGCTCGGGCTCAGTCGATGTACATGTCCACGGCCTGTCCGACATAGGACGCGGTGGTCTTCGGCGCCCGGTCCAGGCGGATGCCCAGATGGGTGCGGTACGCGGCCACGACGGCTTCGTCCGTGGGGAGTTCCTTGGAGTGGCGCTTTCCGTTCTTCGTCACTGTCAGGGTGTTCTCCTTGACGGTGATACGCCCGTCGACGGTCAGCTGGGAGGCGAACACGTACTGCAGGAACGTCGAGTCGGGCGCGGTGCGGTACCACCACAGCGTCGGCAGGAAAGCGTCCAGCTCGGCCGGGCGGTTGTCGATACGGTACTGCGGCTTGCCGTTGAGTACGACGTCGATCTCGCCATTCTCCGCCGGAATCAGCTCATAGACGCCGTGCTTGTCGAGCTGCTCGCCGCGCACGTCGAAGGCCAGCGGCCCCCGTGCGCACTTGCCGAACCCCACGTCCGCCAGCCAGAACTCCTCCAGCAGCTCCACCCTCAGGACCATGTGGCACATCGGCGGGCCGAGCTTTTCCCCGTTGTAGGTACGGGCCGGCAGGAACTGCACACGGTATCCGAGCGCCTGGAGCAGATAGGCGAACGCCGGGTTGAGTTCGTAGCAGCCGCCGCCGCGGTTGTGGTGCACGATTTTGTCGACGACGTTCTCGTCGAGGTGAATCGGCGTACCGTCGTGGTAGTCGAGGTTCTCGAACGGGACCGACAGAATGTGGCGCTCGTGCAGTTCGCGCAGGGTGGCGAGATCCGCGCTCCTGGGCCTTTGTGCGCCGATGCGCTTGAGATATGCATCGACGGTGGCGTCATTCAGCACTACGGTCCCCCTTGAGGATGAAGACTCTGCAAGTTCACGATGCTGCGCCTGCTGCGCTGTAGTCCGCGCGCTGTATAGAGACGGAATCGCGGCCGGGGAATAATTGGCAAGAATCGGCCGGGCACTGAGTCAAGTCCTCCGCTTGAGCTGACACATTACGGCGGACCGCGTTGCTGCCGATTCACCGTCCTGCCAGGTTGATCCGGTCACGTTGTTTCCAGGTCAGGCGCCTGCGCACCGTGACTTCGGCGTCTTTTGGCGCCCGTTGGCGTTTTCCGCCCGCAGAGGGAGCATCACAGGCATGACGAAGGTCGCGATCGTCTACTACTCGTCCACCGGGCATGTCCACCAGCTGGCCACCGCCGCCGCGCAGGCCGCAGAAGAGGCCGGGGCGCAGGTGCGGCTGCGCAAGATCGGCGAAGTGGTGCCGGGACAGGCCGTCGCCAACCGGCTCTGGATCGACCGCAAGGTCTGGACCGAGCACGTCGCCGCGACGGCGGAGATCCCCGAGGCCGAACTGGCCGATCTGGACTGGGCCGACGCCATCATGATCGGCACGCCGGTCCGCTACGGCCTGCCCGCGCCCAAGCTCATGGAGTGGATCGACACCACCACCGACATGGCCATCGCGGGCAAACTCCTCAACAAGCCGGTGACCGCGTTCACTTCGGGGGACGGAGCGCACGCCGGCCAGGAGACGACCGTACTGAGCCTCTACAACACCTTCTGCCACTGGGGCGGTGTCATCGTCCCCAACGGCATCACGGACGAGGTCATCAGCAAGCGGCGGGCCAACGGCTGCCCCTACGGCGCCAGCAGCGTCTCCCGGCAGAAGGAGGCCGGCACCGTCCCGGCCGACAACCTCGCCGCCGTCGCCTACCAGGCCCGTCACGTCATCGAGATAGCCGCGGCCCTGAACCGGGGATTCGCCGCTGCCTAGGACCTGTCGTCGCAGGCCAGACGGGACTTTGACGACAGGCCCCAGGAACCGGCGCCCCTCCCCCCGCTGAGCACAGTTTCCGCAAGCAGGAGAAACCCATGGCTATCCAGTCCGACGGACCCCCCTCGTCCCCTGCCCTGACGACGCCGGACACGGATCGGAGCGGCACTTCTCAACGGCGGGCCGGTGGGATGTGGTTGGCGCTGATCGCCGCCCCTGCCACCTTCAGCGTCTCGGCGCCGGCGATCGTCTTACCCCGGATGGCGGACGGGTACGCCGTCCCACTGGACGTCGCCAGCTGGCTGGTGACCGTCGCGGCGCTCGCCATGGCGGTCGGTACGCCGCTGACCGCCGGCCTCATCAGCCGCAAGGGACTGCGCTTCGCCCTGCTGTCGAGCACCGTCCTGCTGATCGTGGGAACGGTGCTGGTGGCCGTCGCGCCCTGGCTGCCGCTGGTCCTGGTGGGCCGCGCGGGGCAGGCCCTGGGCAGCACCGGCCTGATAGCGGTGGCGATGAACATGGCGGGCACCGCCCGCAGGCTGGGCCTGATCACCTCGATGATCGCGGCCGTCGCGGCCGTCGGACCACTGGTCGGCTCGCTGGTCACCGGCTGGTCGTCCTGGCTGGTCGTGCTGATTCTGCCGGTGGTGGCGGTGGTGTTCGTGCCGCCGGTCGTACGCCATGCCTCACCCGTCCCGGCCGAGCAGAACCGTTTCGACGGGCGCGGCGCCGTCGTCCTGACCGCGCTGGCCACCGCCCTGGTCGTGATCCCCTACTTCCCCGTGCCCGCGGCGATCTGCGCGGTGGTGCTGGCCGTCCTGCTCGCCCTGCACATCAAGTCCCGCCCCGACGGCTTCGTACCGGTCACCATCCTGCGCTCGCCGGTGTTCATCGGCGTGAGCCTGCTGGCGCTGGTGCTGGCGACCTCCTACTTCCGGCTGCTGTTCGTCATCCCCGGCAAGCTCACCGGCGGCGCGGGCTGGACCGAGGACGCGGCCGGCGTGGGCACCCTGGTCGCCCAACTGGCGGGCTCGGTCCTCTCCTTCGTCATCGCGGCGCTCGCCGTGCGCATGGGCCGCAACGCCGCCGCCCTCGTCCTGACCGTCGCGGGCGCGCTCGCCCTGGTCCTGACCGCGCTGTCGGCCTCGGCCGTCGTCGTCCTGGTGGCGCTGGCCGTCGGGCTCTTCGCGGCGGCGGGCGGCCAGGGAGCGCTGATGGCCTTCGCCACCGAAACGGTGGACGACAAGCGGCGCCCGGTGGCGATCGGCCTGTTCAACCTCTGCTACCAGCTCGGCGGGGCGCTCGGACCGGCCATCGTGGCCATGTCCGTGAGCGCGTGAGGCCGAGCGCGTAATGCCTCCCCTCCCGCCGTACGCACCACGCCCGTGACCGCTTGAGGAACGGCGCCTTCCCCACGTACGACGCAACGAGCGGCACAGGAGTACACCACCATGACGCATACGGATGCCGGTACCGACCAGCAGCTGCCCGCCGGACTCCCGGCCGAACTGTTCCACCACGCACAGCAGAAAGAACCCATCGAGTTCCAGCTGCTGGGACGCACCTGGGACCTGCTCCCCGGCGTTTGGCCCCCCTACATCTCCCCCGAGACCGACGGCTTCTCCTCCTGGCTTCCCTACCCCAAGGGCGGCTCCCTGCTGGAGGTGGGCAGCGGCTGCGGCGTCACCTCCGTGATCGCCGCGCTGAACGGCGTGGACCGGGTCACCGCCATCGACATCACCCAGGAAGCGGTGGACAACACCCGCGCCAACGCCGCCCGGCACGGGGTGGCCGACCGGGTGCGGGCGGTGCGCAGCGACATGTTCGAGGCGCTGGGCCCCGACGAGCGCTTCGACGCCATCTACTGGGACTCCAACGCGCTGCTGGCGCCGGAGGACTTCACCTACACCCACTACATGCAGTGGGCCATCATGGACCGCGGCTATGTCTCCCACCGCAAGTTCCTGGTGGACGGCCCCAAGTACCTCGCCGAGGGCGGCCGTCTCTTCCTCGGCTTCAACGACCAGGGCGACTGGGAGCTGCTGGACAAGTTCGCGGCCGAGGCCCGGCTGACCCGCACCGAGCTGGGCGTCCTGGACTTCGCGAGCGACGGGCGGCCGGCCAGCTTCCGGCTGCTGGAGTACACCAGCGCCGGGTGAGGCGCTGAGGCCGGTGCGTGCACCCCGTCCGCGGGCGCCGTAGCTGTCCTACGGCGCCCGCGGACGCGCCGGGCGTTGCCGGGCTGCGGCGTCAAGGGGCGCGGGGAACCGCGCGAGCGGCCACGACGCGCCCGCGCACGGCTCACCGCTCGTCCGGCGCAGCGCTCAGCGCCCTGAGCGCGAACCACAGCTCCATCCGTACGTCCGGGTCGTCCACATCCGTCTCCAGCAGCGCCGCGACGCGGGCGATCCGCTGCCGGACCGTGTTGCGGTGCACGCCCAGCGCCACCGCCGTACGGTCCCAACTCCCGTGCAGGGAGAGCCAGGTGCGCAGGGTGTCCAGCAGGGCGGGGGTCTGCAGCAGCGGCGCCAGCCGGGCGCGGGCGTGCGCGTGGGCCTCGGCGGGCGGCACGAGGGCGGCGATGCCCTGCCCGTCCGCCGCACGGTGGCGGACCAGGGAGGAGCGGCAGGCCAGCGCGCGGCGCAGCGCCGCAGCGGCGTGGGCGTCGGCGGCGGGCAGCCGGTCGACGGCAGCGGGCGCGCTGACGCCCAGGGTCCAGCCCGGCGGCGCGAGGACCTCCCGGCCCGCGGGCACCAGGGCGCGTACGGACCGGGGCCCGGGGTCCACCAGGGACGTGCCCAGCGCCGCCGACAGCGCGTCGGCCGGCTCCTCGCCGCCGCGCCGCCGCTGCCCGTGCACCACCACCCACCGCTCGTGGCCGAGCAGCGCCCCGGCCTCCTGGGGCCTCGCGCCCAGCAACAGCCGTACCAGCGCCGCCGACCGCCCGTCCTCGCCCGCGCAGCCGTACGGCCCGGTGACCAGGGACAGCAGTACGGCGGCCACCCCCGCCACGGCGTGCGCCGAGGGGTCCTCGGGCCGGGCCGCGACGGCCAGGGCGGCGGCGTTGTCCGGCGTACGGCCGGTCAGCGCGTACGCCGCCAGCTGCACACCGGCCACCGTCTCGCCCGCCGACGCCGGGCCGCCGGGGCCGACCACCGCCACCAGCCCGGTCGCAGCCGCCCGCGCGGCCTCGTCCAACTGTGGGCCGGACGAGGCCAGTTCGGTGCCGTCGGCGGTGAACAGGGCCGCCCGGCCGCCGAGGTGCCGGGACAGCGTCCGCAGCACGGCGGGCACCGGGGACGGCCCGGCCGCCGCCGCTGCCAGCGAGCGCTGCGCCTCGCCGATCCGCGTCAGCTCGTGGTGCCGGGCCCGGGACATGTCCTGCCATACGGCGCTCTCCACCGCGGTGAACGTCGTCGGCGGCGGCACCTCCACCAGCGGCAGCCCGTACCGGTCGCAGGCCGCCACCAGCGCCTGGGGCACCGCGTCGTGCACCGGCGCGACCCCGAAGCCGAGCGCGGCGGCACCGGCCGCGACGGTCCGCGCCACATAGCCGTCCCAGTAGCCGGTGGCGTCCGGGCCCGCCGTATCCGCCGTATCCGCGGTATCCGCCGTATCCGCCGTATTCGTCGTGCTCGCCGCCGTACCTGCCGCCCCCGCGTGCACCCCGGCCGTCAACAGCAGCTCGCCGCCCAGCAGATACGGCTCCGGGTCGGCCATCTCCGAGGTGTGCACCCAGTGGACGGCGGTCTGTCCGCGCGGGCCCGCGAGCTGGCGCAGCCCCAGATCCGTACGGGCCAGCAGGCCGGACAGCGGGACGGCGGGGGCGGGGGGCAGCTGCCGCATGTGCGATCCATCCTGTTCGGGGAGCAGGGGTGGAGGAAACGTACACTTCAGCGCCGCCCCGCCGCCTCCTAGGGTCGACCCCTAAGACCCTTGTGCGGCTGTGCGGCCGTGCGGCCGCCGAGGCTCTTGTACGACCACCGGGGACGCTCCGCCGAGGAGGGCCCCCGTCCCGCGGCGGAGCCTCTCCGAACCCCCCTCCCGGAGAGGCTCCGCCCCCCCACCCCCACGGCGCGGCTCGAAGGGATGGCCCGATGGCTGTCGACTACGCGGTGATCGTCCTGTATCTCGCGGGCATGCTCGCCATGGGCTGGTGGGGCATGCGGCGCGCCCGGTCCAAGAGCGAATTCCTGGTCGCGGGGCGGCGGTTGGGCCCTTGGATGTACTCCGGGACGATGGCCGCGATCGTGCTGGGCGGCGCGTCCACCATCGGCGGCGTGGGCCTGGGCTACCAGTACGGGCTCTCCGGGGCCTGGATGGTCTTCACCATCGGACTGGGCCTGCTGGCCCTGAGCCTGTTCTTCTCCGCGCGCATCGCCCGCCTGAAGGTCTACACCGTCTCCGAGATGCTCGACCTGCGCTACGGCGGCCTGTCCGGTGTCATCTCGGGCGTGGTGATGTGGGCGTACACACTGATGCTCGCGGTCACCTCCACCATCGCCTACGCCACCATCTTCGACGTGCTGTTCGGCCTGGACCGCACCGTGGCCATCGTCCTGGGCGGGGCGATCGTGGTCGCGTACTCGACGCTGGGCGGCATGTGGTCGATCACCCTCACCGACATGGTGCAGTTCGTGGTCAAGACCATCGGCGTACTGCTGCTCCTGCTGCCCATCGCCCTCGTCAAGGCGGGCGGCCTCGCCGGGCTGCGGGACCGGCTGCCCGGCGACTACTTCGCGCCGCTGGGCATCGGCGGCCACACCGTCTTCACCTACGTCCTGATCTATTCCTTCGGCATGCTGATCGGACAGGACATCTGGCAGCGGGTGTTCACCGCACGCAGCGACAAGGTCGCCCGCGTCGGCGGCGCGGCGGCCGGAACGTACTGCCTGGTGTACGCCGTGGCAGGCGCGGCCATCGGTACGGCGGCCAAGGTGCTCTACCCGCAACTGGCCAGCCCCGACGACGCGTTCGCCACCATCGTCAAGGACGCCCTGCCGATGGGCGTACGCGGCCTGGTGCTCGCGGCGGCCCTCTCGGCCGTGATGTCGACCTCCTCCGGCGCGCTGATCGCCTGTGCCACGGTGGCCAACAACGACATCTGGTCCCGGCTGCGGGGTGCCCTGCCGGGCGGCCGGGAGGCCGAAGGGGAGCGGGACGAGGTCCGCGGCAACCGCGCCTTCATCCTCCTGATGGGCCTCGCCGTCATCGCCGTGGCCATCGCCCTCAACGACGTCGTCCAGGCCCTCACCGTCGCCTACAACCTCCTCGTCGGCGGCCTCCTGGTCCCCATCCTGGGCGGCCTCCTGTGGCGCCGCGGCACCGGCACCGGCGCCCTGGCCGCCATAGCGGTGGGCGGCCTCTGCGTCATCGCCCTGATGGCCTGGCTGGGAGTCCTCGCCAGCGAACCCGTCTACTACGGCCTGGCCGCCTCCCTCGTCACCTACGTGACCGTCAGCCTGTGCACCCGCCCAACGGACGCGGGGGTACTGGCGGCTTGGCGGGAACGGGTGCGACAACCGGCCCACCCGGCCGGCGCAACGGCCGAGCCCACCGGCCGCCCCAGCACTTGAGCCGCCCGGCCCACCGCATTCCGTCCCGCTGGGCGCCGGAACGATCCGGCCGGGCCGGCACGGTCTTGTCTGTCGGGGGCCCGAACGATCCGGCCGGGCCGGCACGATCCCGTCTGGCGGGGACCCGAACGAGTCGGCCGGGCCCGACATTTCAGCCCGGCCGGTGTTTGAGGATGAGCGGCCGCGGGCCGCGATACACAGGGAGAGTCGACCACGATGAGCACCACCACGCCGCCGCCGGGCCGAGTGCAGCGAAGGGGAGGCGATCTGGTCGCCGAGTCGCTGACAGCACTCGGCGCGAGCACCGTCTTCGGCCTCCCCGGCCAGCACGCCCTCGGCACCTTCGACGCCCTCCGCCGCTCCCCCCTGCGCTACATCGGCCTCCGGGTGGAGAACAACGCCGGCTTCGCCGCCGACGCCTACGCCCGTATGACGCACGGCGTCGCCCCGCTGCTGGTCTCCACCGGACCCGGCGCCCTGATGACGCTCGCCGCCCTCCAGGAGTCCGCCGCCGCCTCCGCCGCCGTACTGGCCATCGGCAGCCAGGTCCCCGTCGCGGGCCTCGGCGGCGGACGCCACGGCTATCTGCACGAACTCACCGACCAGAGCGCCTCGTTCAGGGGCGTGGTCAAGTCCGTGCACACCGCCCGTACGGCCTCCCAGATCCCCTCCGCCGTCGCCGAGGCCTGGCGCAGCGCCCTGACCGCCCCGCACGGACCCGTCTGGCTGGAGATCCCCCAGGACGTCCTGCTGGCCCCCACGGACATCCCGCCGGTCACCGAACTGCCCCTCACCCTGCACCCGTTGACGCCCCGCCGCGAACTGATCGCGCAGGCCGCCGCCCGCCTCTCCTCCTCTCCCCGCCCCGTGATCCTGGCCGGCGGCGGCGTCGTACGGTCCGGCGCGGAGCCCGAACTCCTGGCCCTGGCGGAGAAGCTGCGCGCCCCGGTCGCCACCACCTTCGGCGGCAAGGGCGCCTTCCCCTGGGAGCACCCGCTCTCCCTCCAGTCCTGGCTGGAGGACCAGCACACCACCGAGTTCCTCCAGGACGCCGACACGCTCCTCGTCATCGGCTCCGGCCTCGGCGAACTCTCCTCCAACTACCACACCTTCCGCCCGCGCGGCCGGGTCGTCCAGATCGAGGCCGACCTGGGCAAACTGGAGTCCAACCACCCCGCCCTCGCCCTCCACGCCGACGCCCGCCTCGCCCTGGAGGCGCTGCTCGCACAGGTACGGGACCGCCGCGAGGCCCCCGGCAGCCGCCCCGAAGCCGCCGTATCGGCCCTGCTCGCCCGCGTCCGCCGGCGCCTGGACGACCAGAAGCTGGACCTGGAGCGCCAGGTGCTGGCCGCTGTGCGCGGGGCCCTGCCCGACGACGCGCCCAGCTTCTGGGACATGACGATCCTCGCCTACTGGGCCTGGTCGGGCTTCGACGCGCGCACACCGAACTGCCTGCACTCCGCCCAGGGCGCCGGCGGCCTGGGCTACGGCTTCCCCGCGGCCCTGGGCGCCGCCGTCGCCGACCCCGCCCGCCCCGTACTCGCCGTCTCCGGCGACGGCGGCGCCATGTACTCCCTGGCCGAACTGGCCACCGCCCGCCAGTACGCCCTCCCCGTCACCTGGCTCATCGTCGACGACGGCGGCTACGGCATCCTGCGCGAGTACATGACCGACACCTTCGGCGAAACCACCGCCGAGGCAACGGAGTTGACCCGCCCGGACTTCGCCGCCCTGGCCGCCTCCTTCGGCGTCCCCGCCACCCGCACCACCCCGGACCGCCTCCGCGCCGACCTCGCGGCCGCCCTCGCCGCCCCCGGCCCCTCGGTCGTCGTCCTCCCCGCCACCCTCCGCATGTTCGCCCCCACCCACATCGCCACCCCCGCCCCTGCGGCACCTTGACGCCTTCATAACCTGAACAAACATCTGACCTGGACGGCCCCACGCCCCCGCAAACACCCCCTCACCCGACCGTAAATCCCTCCCTTTCCGCCTTCCTCGCCGCCACCCGCTCCTCGTAATGTCCCAACGGCGCACGGTCGATGACCGCTCCGACAACGCGCATACGGGGAACGGGGAACGGGGAACAGAAAATGACAGCGGAACACTTCCGCGTGCATCCCGACGGAGTACGCGAACTCGTCCAGGATTTCCGTACCGCCGCCGAGGAGATCGACGGACGCATCGCGGGATTCACCGCCCGAGTCGCCCACGCGGGCACCGCGTTCGGCCTCCTGGGCGCGTGCACGGGCGTCACCACCAAGTACACCGAGATGGTCGCCCACACCTCCGAAGGGCTGCGTGAACTCGCCCGCCTGCTGGACCACTCCGGCGCCGGGCTGCACCGCTCCGCCGGGAATTACGACGCCGTCGAGGCCCACACCACCAAGACGCTGGGCGGCTGAGGGATGAGCCTCAACAGCTTCCTCGTCGACAAGGCCACCCCGGTCCTGGAAATGCTCGGCATCCCCTGGCCCGGCGGCGACCCGGAAACCCTGCGCGAACTCGCCCACGGCTGGCGTACGTTCGGCCAGGACCTCGACCACACCGCCGAGCACTTGAACCACCGCGTGCACGCCGTGGCCGGTGTCACCTGGCAGGGCGAGGCGGCCGACGCCTTCACGAAGCACTGGCAGCAGCAGTACGACGCCCTGAAGAAGACGTCGAAGAACTTCACCGCCGTACAGAAGGAACTCCAGGCCTACGCCGACGAAGCCGAGCAGATCCTGAAGGAAATCGTCGAAATAGCCCTGGAAATAGCCGAGATGGAACTGGCGGGCGCCCTGCTCACCGCCGTCACGGCAGGCATCTCCGACGCGGTGGCAGCCGCAGCCTCCGGCGCCCGCGCCATGAAAATCATCAGCCTGACAGCCAGATTCACCCGCCTCGCGGAACGCGCCGAGGAGGCCGTGGTCCGGCTCGTCAGCGATTCCCGGGTCATGACCCGTATCGTCAAGGGGCTGTCCAAACTCCTCGGCGAGGCGCTCAAGAACACCGCCATGAACTACCTGGGCACCGCGGGCAACAAACTTCTCAGCAACGACGCGAAGGACGGGTTCGGCCTCGGCTGGCAGGATCTGCGCAACGCGGCGGTGGCGGGCACGGTGGCGGCGGGACCGGCGGCGCTGGGCAAGGGGCTGAGCCCGCTGGGCACTCATGCCGCGCCCACCGCGCTCGACAAGGCACTGCTCGGCAAGGGGCTCGAAGGCGGGGCCAAGACCGCTCAGAAGGTGGTCTCCGGTGCGGCGGGCAGCGCGGGCGGGGCGTTCGTGGCGGACCAGCTCGACCCCAACGCCACGACGCCCGGCGCCGACACCGTGACCAGTGGGATCACCGGGGGACTGGGGGCGTACCGGGGGAACAGGTTCCCGGGGCGGCGCGAGCCGGAGGCCGTGCAGAAGCCTCTGGAGGGCGGCTACGAGATCGGCAGGAACGGCTCCACGTACGCGGAGGGCAATGCCGTGGAAGGAACCGTCAACAACAGTCCGAAGCGCAAGGGTGCCGGACCGGCGATGATCGACGAGGACGGTGCGGTGGAGCTTCCGGGCGCGTAGGCGGAGGCGTACATGTGGCCTTTCGGCAAGGCGAAGTGGCAGGGCACCGGCAAGCGGCGGCGGACCGACGGAAGCCCTCCGCCGCCTGCCGTGACGCCCCGCATGCAGCGGGAGAGATGGGACAACGTCCGCCCGGACTGGCGGGCGCTGCGGGATCTGGACGACCGGGCGGACGCCAGGGAACGGCTGGTGGGCGCCCAGCCGTTCAGCGGCGCCAAGCTCTGGTTCGACCATGCGACCGCCGGTGAGCTGCCCGGCCCGGACGCCTCGGGCCCGGCGGTCGAGGTCCTGCTGTGGCAGCTCACCGAGGTCATCCGGTCCGGACACACCTCCTACGACGCCGAATTCTCCGGCGTCGCCCTGTGGTTCCCGCACGCCCTGCCCACCTTCGGGGTCTATCCCCCCGGCCCGCGCTGGCGGCCCACGCCCCGGGATTTCCGGGGGGCCGGTGAGCGCACGCTCTACGAGTGCGACGCCGCGGCGGCGGGCCCCCGCTTCGAGGGCGTGAAGGTGATGGTGGCCGACGGCTGGACTTCCGGCTCACTGATCACCCCCGAGGTGCTCGGACGGCCCCAGCTCATCGGCAGGCACTGGCGGCTGGACGGAAACCTCGCGGTCGCCTGGGGCAAGGGGCGCTCCTCGCCGGAGCTGCTGGAGGAGTGCGCCCTGGACCTGCACGCCACGGTCGCCTCGATCCCCCGGGAGCTCATGGAAATGGCTGCCCGGCGGGTGGATTCCGCCGGACAGCCATAGGGAGTTGAGAAGGTGGGGCCGCTGGGGCCGCAGGGTTACGCGTGGCCGCCCACGCGGCCCTGGAGCAGGAACGACAGGGACGCGTGGACGTCCTCCACCGACCGGTCCGGCTGGTAGGACTGCCAGTCCAGGGCGGCCACCAGCACCATCCCGAACAGGGCGGACGCGGTGAGCGGGATATCGATCTCCTCGCTCAGCTCGCCGGTGTCCACCGCCTCGCGCAGTACGGACTCCACGACCGCGATGGCCCGCCCCCGCACCATGGTCAGCGTGGACTGCCAGGTCCGGTTCGTACGCCACAGCTCGGCGACGAAGAGCTGGGTCAGGGAAGGGGACTGGACGATGAAGTCCAGACCGGCCCGGATCATCGCGTCCAGCGCGTCGATCCGGGAGCCGCCGCGCTGCGCGGTCGCGTCGGCGGCCTGCTGGAGGGAGGCGGCGAGCAGTTCGATGCCGTCCCGCATCAGCTCCTCGAAGAGGACTTCCTTGCTGGTGAAGTTGTAGTAGACGGTGCCCTTGGCGACACCGGCCCGCTCCGCGATCGCGTCCACGGTCGTGGCGGAGAAGCCCTGTTCGGCGATGAGGGTGACCGCCGCCGCGAACAGCTTGCGGCGGGTGGCCGCGCGCCGCGCCCCCGGGGCGGGGGCCGCGGCGGGACCCGGCCCCGGGGTGGTGCCGGTCGTGGCACCACCCCGGTGGCCGCGGGGACGTGTCGTCCGTACGGTCACAGACTCAGCTCCGGGTGCAGGTCCTTCATCCGTACGACCTGCCGGCCGCGCGCGGTCAGCGCGGTGAGCGCCAGCGCGCCGAGCGTGAAGGCTGCGAGCACGATGCTGCCCTGCCAGACGATGCCCAGGTCGCCGCCGGTGATGAGGCGGCGCAGGCCGTCCACCACGTAACTCATCGGCAGGAAGGGGTGGATGGCGCCGAAGAAGCCGGGGCTGGTCTGGACGGGGTAGGTGCCGCCGGCCGAGGTCAGCTGGAGCATCAGCACGACCAGGGTCAGCACACGGCCCGCCGGGCCGAACTTCGCGCCGAAGAGCTGGATCAGGGCGGTGAAGCAGGCCGTGGTCAGCAGCAGGAAGCCGATGGTTCCGGCCGCGCGGGCCATCTCCAGGCCGAGCACGAAGTGCAGGACGGCCATCAGGGCCACGACCTGGACCACGCCGATGGCGAAGGCCGGCAGCCAGCCGCCGAGCGCGACCCGCCATCCGGGCGCGCCCGAGGCCAGCGCGCGCTTGCCCAGCGGCTGCAGCAGCATGTACGCGACCATCGCGCCGACCCACAGGGACAGCGGGATGAAGTACGGGGCCAGGCCCGTGCCGTAGTTGGGCGCCTTGTGCATCGACTGCGAGGCGAGCTTCACCGGGTCGGACATGACGTCGGTGCGGTGCTCGCGGTCCTGCTTGTCGTAGTTCGGAATCTTGTCGACGCCACCGTTGAGCCCAGTGGCGAGCTGGTTGGACCCGTCCTTGAGCTTGTAGATCCCACCGTCGAGCTTGACTGCGCCTTCGGCGAGCTTGCCGATGCCGTCGCTGAGCTGACCGGCACCGTTCTCGGCAACGCCGAGCTTGTCGTGCAGCTGGCCCGCGCCGTTGGCGAGGTCACCTGCGCCGTTGGTCAGCTGGCGGTTGCCGTCGGCGACCTTGCCGGTGCCGTCGGCGACCTTGCCCGATCCGGCGGCGAGCTGGCCGGTGCCGCTGGCGATCTGCTTCGCCCCGGCGGAGAGCTTCTGCGCGCCGGTGTTGAGCAGGTTGATCTTGGCGACTGCGGTGTTGAGGTCCTTCTGAGCGGTGGGTGCGTGCTCGGCGACGACCGTGGCGAGCTTGTTCACCTTCTGCAGCTCTTCGCGCAGCGGCTTCATGTCGAGCCCGGCGATGTCACTGTTGACCTTCTCCGCCACGTCGGCGCCCAGCGTGGCACCGGCGGCGATGCCCTTCAGCTTGACGCAGGAGGCGTCGTTGGCCGAGCCTGCGCCGCACTGCTCCTGGTAGAGCGCCTTGGCGTCGTCGGCGTTCTTGCGGGCCTGGGCTGCGGCCTTCGCGGAGTTCCCCGGCAGCTTGCCGAGGTCTTCGTTGAGCGCCCGGCTGAGGTCGGCGGCTATCTTCGCCTTCTCCGCCAGTTCCTTGCCGCGCCCGTCGAGCAGCGGATTCGCCTTGCCCGCCAGGCCGTTGGCCGTGTCGGCGAGCTGCTGGGTACCGCCGGCCAGTTCGCCTATCCCCTTGCTGAGCGCCTGGACTCCGGCATCGGCCTTGGTGACGCCCTTGTTGAGATCCTTGGCGCCCTTGTCCACGGCTCCGGCGCCCTTGCTCAGCTCGCCGGACTTGCCGTGCAGCTTGTCAAGGCCGTTGCTGACCTTGCCCGAGCCCTCGTTGAGCTTGCCCAGGCCATCGGCCAGTTCGCCCGTCTTCTGGTCGGCGGTGCCCAGGCCGTCCTTCAGCTTGCCCGAGCCGTCCTTGGCGGTGTCCAGGCCTTCGTCGATCTTCGTGGCGCCGTCCGCTGCCTCCTTGGTCTTGCCGTGGAGGTCGGAGAACGACACGAAGATCTTGTCGAGGAACTCGCGGGACGAGCTCGCCGAGGTCTTGGCGCGGAGTTCGGAGAAGACGGTCTTGGAGATCGAGCCGACGATGTAGCTGTTGGCGTCGTTCGTGCGGACCTGGAGGGCGCCGGTCTCGGGGGAGTCGCCGGAGCTGGAGGCGATGCGCTTGCTGAAGTCCTTGGGGACGGTCAGCGAGAGGTAGTACGTGCCGTTCTCGATGCCCTTGGCGGCGTCCGCGGCGCTGACGTCCTCCCAGTTGAAGGTGTTGCTGTCGTGCACCTTCTTGACGAGCTCATCGCCGACGGCGATCTTCTTGCCGTCGGCGGTCGCGCCCTCGTCCTCATTGACCAGCGCCACCGGGATCTTGTCCAGGCGGCTGTAGGGGTCCCAGAAGGAGAAGAGGTACAGCGCGCCGTACAGCAGAGGGATCAGCATCAGGGCGACCAGGCCCAGTCGGGGCAGCTTTCCCCTGCCGAAACGCTTGAGCTCAAGCGCGGCGAGTTTCGGCGAACGCATGCGCCGGGTCCTCCTCGGGAGCGGAGTGGGTGGAATCGGTAGAGCCAGCAGAGCCGGCAGAGCCGGAGGCGGCGACCAGGGTCGAGGCCGCCTGCGCGGTGGAGACGCGGACCGCGCCCTGCGGTGCGCCGCCGCCCGCGGCCACGACGGTGACGCCGCCCAGCGCGAGGTCGCGCAGCAGGTCCCAGGCCTGGGCGCGCTCGGTCTCCGAGAGCTTGAGGTCGACGTCGTCGACGGCCAGCAGGCGCGGGCCGTGCATCATCGCCAGCGCGATGGACAGCCGCAGCGCCTCCAGGCGCTCCAGGTCCCGTACGTGCGTACGCAGGCCCTTCGGCAGCGTCTTCGGGTCCAGCGCGACGGCGGCGAGCGCGGCGTCGATACGGGCCTTGGCCGCCTCCTTCTGACGGCGTCCCCAGGGAAGGAAGGAGGTCAGCCGGTGCCCCAGCAGGGCCTGCTCCTGGAGGTGTTCCCCCACGGTCAGGGCCGGTTCGAGGTCGGCGATGCCGGGGACATGGGCGATGGCGGTAACGGCCCGCAGCGTGCCCATCCGCTTGGGCAGGAAGGCGCCGGCGACCGTGGCATGGCCCTCGGTGATGCGCATACGGCCGGTCAGGGCCAGCAGGAGGCAGGTGCGGCCGGAGCCCGAAGGGCCCTCGATCACGATCAGCGAGCCGGGCTCGGCGTCGATGTCGATGCCTCTGAAGACCCATCCTCTGGGTCCCTTGATCCCGATTCCCCTGGCGGTGACCGCCGCCCCCTGTCGGGTGCTGTCCACGTCCCCTCCTTTGTTCTGACTGGTCAGTCTAAAAGTGTGCCGTATCCATGGCCGTCTTGACCAATCAGGGCCATTTGCTGAGATCGCCAGCGCGTGACGGGTGGGGCGTTCTAGGGTCACCGTGACGTGTGATGTCCCTGCGAAAGTCCGCAATCCGTACGGCAGAAGCGACGGACGGTACGGATACGACGGAGTACGACGGAGACGGAGAACGATGAACCGCTCGGCCCAGCTGCTCGCTCCGCTCATCGCGGGCACCCTCCTCGCGGCGCTGCCGCCCGTCGCCGCGTCGGCACAGGAAGGCGGACCGCCGCCGGGCGTACGGGACGCGGCCGCCGCCCCGGCGTGCGGCGAGGACGGCCGCGACGGCGACGGCTGGACGGCGACCGCCACCCGGATCGACCCCGAGGACAGCCATCACGCCTTCGTCGGCAACGGCTATCTGGGCCAGCGTGTGCCGCCCAACGGCACCGGCTACGCCGCACCGGGCGGCGAGACCGGCTGGCCGCTGAAGACGCCGCGCTACGACGGCTCCTTCGTCTCCGGGCTGTACGCGAAGGGGCCGGGCAACCTGGAGGGCCGGCAGGCCGTCGCCGCGCTCCCCACCTGGACCACCCTCAACGTGACCACCGGCGGCGCCGGTTCGCAGACCTTCTCCTCGGCCACCGACCCCGGCCGTATCTCGCACTACCGCCAGACGCTCTTCCTGCGCTGCGGCCTGGTCCGTACGTCCCTGACCTGGACCGCCGCCGACGGCCGCGTAACCGACCTGGTCTACGACGTGCTCACCGACCGCACCGACGCGCACACCGGCGCCGTACGGCTGCGGATGACCCCGCGCTGGAGCGGCGAGGCGAGCGTCACCGACGTCCTGGACGGGCGGGGCGCGCGCCGGATGTCCCAGACGGGCGGCGGACCCCGTACGGGCGGCCCCCGTACGGACAACGGCCACGACGGCCACGGCCGCCACCACGCCCGCCACGGCCACGGCAGCCGGACCGCTCACCATGGCAACGCCTCCACCATGGACGTCACCTTCCGCACCGACGGGCGTGAGCAGGACGGCGAGGGCACCGACGGAGCCGTCGCCTCCACGCTGCGGCCGGGCGAGCACGTGCGCCCCACGGGCACCCGGCGGGCGGGCGCGGCCCGGGAGCTGACCACCAGCCAGTCCGTCACCTTCCCGGTGCGCCGGGGGCGGACCTACGAGCTGGCCAAGTACGTCGGTGTGGACACCGCCCTGACCTCCCGCGCCCCGCGCGCCGCCGCGACCGCCGCCGCGCTGCGTGCCGCGGCCCGCGGCTGGCCCGGGATCTTCGAGGAGAACGCCGCGGCCTGGGCGAAGCTGTGGCGCTCCCGTATCGAGGTGCACGGCCGCGGCCAGGAGCAGCGCGAGCTGCGCGCGTGGGTGCGCTCGGCGCAGTACGGGCTGCTGTCCAGCACCCGCCAGGGCGCCGCCAACAGCATCGGCCCCACCGGCCTGACCAGCGACAACTACGCGGGCGAGGTGTTCTGGGACGCGGAGACCTGGATGTATCCGGGGCTGCTGGCCACCCACCCCGAGCTGGCCAGGACGGTGGTCGACTACCGCTACCGGACGCGGGCCGCGGCCGCCGCGAACGCCCGCAGGCTGGGCTACGAGGGGCTGTTCTACCCCTGGACCAGCGGCAGCAAGGGCGACCTGGGGCGGGAGTGCCACAGCTGGGACCCGCCGCACTGCACGACCCAGAACCACCTCATGGGCGACATCTCGCTGGCCGCCTGGCAGTACTACCTCGCCACCAAGGACACCGCCTGGCTGCGCGAGCGCGGCTGGCCGGTGATGAAGGGCATCGCGCAGTTCTGGGCCTCACGGGCCACGCGCAATGCGGACGGCAGCTACTCGGTCAAGAACGTCGCCGGACCGGACGAGTACAGCAACGGCGTGGACGACGCGGTGTTCACCAACGCCGGCGCGGCCACCGCGCTGCGCCACGCCACCCGCGCCGCCGAGCTCCTGGGCGAGCGCGCCCCGGCCGCCTGGCGGACCGTCGCCGACAAGCTGCGCATCCCCTACGACGCCAAGACCAAGGTCTTCCGGCAGTACGACGGCTACAAGGGCACCACGATCAAGCAGGCGGACACCGTGCTGCTGATGTACCCGCTGCAGTGGCCGATGCCCAAGGGGGCCGCCGCGGCGACGCTGGACTACTACGCCCAGCGCACCGACCCGGACGGCCCGGCCATGACCGACTCGGTGCACGCCGTGGACGCCGCGGGCATCGGCGAGCCCGGCTGCTCGACGTACACCTATCTCCAGCGCGCCATCCGCCCCTTCGTGCGCGGCCCCTTCGCCCAGTTCTCCGAGGCGCGCGGGGACAAGGCGGGGGCCGAGGACCCGCACGCCGGGTCGCCGGCCCAGGACTTCCTGACCGGCAAGGGCGGCTTCCTCCAGGTCTTCACCCACGGCCTGAGCGGGATGCGGATGGCGGAGGACCGGCTGCGCCTGGACCCGATGCTGCCGCCGCAGCTGGCCGACGGCGTCACCCTGCGCGGGCTGCGCTGGCAGGGCCGTACGTACGACGTCGAGCTGGGCGCGCACACCACGACCGTGCGGCTGACCGGCGGCGCGCCGATGCGGGTCCAGGCGCCGGAGGGCGAGCGGGTGGTCGGCCGGGGCGCGCCACTGGTGCTCAAGACGCGGCGGCCCGACCTGACGCCGACCGGCAACGCGGCCCGGTGCACGGCGGCACGGGCGAGTTCGCAGGAGCCGGGGATGTACGCGGGCGCCGCGGTGGACGGCAACGAGGCCACCGCCTGGGTGCCGCAGGGCGACACCGGGAACCTAACCGTGGATCTGGGCAAGCCGCAATGGATCGGTCAGATCACACCCAAGTGGGCAAATACCGCCCCTGCCTCCTATGTGGCGGAAGTCTCCCTTGACGGTAAGGAGTGGCACGGAACCGGCTATGACGGCCGGACCCTTGCCCGCTATGTCCGTATCGCTCTGCGGTTGGACCCCGGGGCGGCCAAGGGCGGAAAGCGCCCGGGCGTCGCGGAGTTGACGGTGCGGCGCGTCGCCGGGCGGTAATGCGGGGGCGATGACGGGCGGGGGCGAGCGGTGGCCGGAATTGTTCGGCTGCCGCTCGTTTTCGGTTGGAAATTGACCGTTCCGCTGCGTAACCGAGACACCACATACCCCGCGTGTCACATAGTGTCCGAGCTTGCACACAGTGGTCTGGACCTGGGGAGGGAACTGTGCGTACGGTCGGGAAGGTCGTGATCGGCGGGGTCGCCGTCGGCCTGGCGACGGTCGTCGGCATCGGCGGCTACAACGTCTACGAGGCGCTGTCCTCCGACGGCTCGGGCTCCGGCTCGGGGTCCGGCGCGGGCCAGGTGTCCGCGAACAAGGCGAGCGGGCCGCCCTCGGGCGAGGAGATCAAGAACACCGCACGGGACTTCCTGGCGGCCTGGGCCAAGGGCGACACGGACGCCGCGGCGGCCCTCACCGACAACGCCGAGGGATCGCGCTCGGCGCTGACCGGCTTCACCGAGCAGGCCAAGGTCGCCAAGGTGGCCCTCGAACCGGGGGAGCCCAACGGCGACAAGGTGCCGTTCAAGGTCACCGCCCAGATCGAGGCCGACCACGGCAAGACGCGCTCCACCTGGACCTACGACTCCGCGCTGCGGATCAAGCGCGGAGCCACCACCGGCAAGGCGCTGGTGGACTGGCAGGCCTCGGTGGTCCACCCCAAGCTCAAGCGCGGCCAGAGCCTGCAGACCGGCTCGGGCGGCGCGCCCCCGGTGCAGGCCGTCGACCGCCACGGCACTCCGCTGGACGCGAAGGACTACCCCTCGCTGAGCGCGGTGCTGCCCGCGCTGCGCGAGGCCTACGGCGAGAAGGCCGGCGGGGTCCAGGGCATCGAGGTGCGCGTCAAGGACGAGAGCGGCGAGCTGGGGGAGACCCTGCACACCCTCGTCAAGGGCAAGGAGGGCAAGCTCCGTACGACGCTGGACGAGAAGGCGCAACGGGCGGCCGAGGCCGCGGTCAAGGAGTACGGCGAGTCCTCGGTCGTGGCCGTCCAGCCCAGCAGCGGCGACATCCTGGCCGTCGCCAACAACCGCAAGGACGCCTACAACGCCGCCTTCCAGGGGCAGCTGGCCCCCGGCTCGACGATGAAGGTCGTCTCGGCCGCGCTGCTGATGGACAAGGGCCTGGTCTCGGGCGACAAGGTCGTCGAGTGCCCCAAGTTCGCGAACGCGGGCGGCCGCGCCTTCCACAACCTGAACAACTTCGCCACGCAGGGCGAGACCTTCGCGCAGGGCTTCGCGCACTCCTGCAACACCGCCTTCGTCGGCTTCGCCGACCAGCTGGGCGGCGGCGCGCTGACCGCCGAGGCCCGGGACGTCTTCGGGCTCGGGCTGGACTGGAAGGTGGGGGTGGCCACCCACGACGGCCGGGTGCCCGAGAGCGAGGGCGCCGAGACCGGGGCCGCGCTGATCGGCCAGGGCCGCATCCAGGTGAGCCCGCTGAACATGGCCTCGGTCGCGGCCACCGCCTCCACCGGCCGCTTCGCCCAGCCCGTCCTCGTCTCCCGCGAGCTGGACGACCGCCCGGTGGCCAGGGCGGCCCGTACGCTCTCGCCCTCGGTCACCGCGCAGCTCAAGGCCATGATGAGGCGCACCGCCGTCAGCGGCACCGCCTCCAAGGTGATGGCCGGGCTCGGCGGCGACACCGGCGCCAAGACCGGTTCGGCGGAGGCCGACAACCAAGGCAACAGCGACAGTTGGTTCCTCGGTTACCGCAATGACGCCGCGGCGGCAGCCGTCGTGCAGCAGGGTGGACACGGCGGTGACGCGGCGGGCCCGATCGTACGGAAGGTGCTCGCGGCGGGCGGCTGAGAGCCGGAGCCCGGGCGCCGGCCGCCCGGTCGGTGCGGGCGCGGGCTCCGAGGACGCGGGACGATGGGCGGCGCCAGGGCCTGTCTTCGACAGTCCCGCCCGTACCGGGAGGTCCCAACGATGCGCATCCGTACGGCAGTTGCCACTCTGGCCACCACGGCCGGACTGATCGCGGGCCCGGCGGCCCCGGCCGCCCAGGCCCGTGACACCGGCCCCGGTCGCCAGTGCTCGCCGCTGGTCTCCATCGGCGGCTACTCCGACGCCCTGGACAAGACCACCTTCCAGGGCACCTTCGTCGGCAACCTCTCCGCCCTCGCGGTGCGCCGCGACGGGCGGATCGCCGCGCTCTCGGACCGCTCCCAGCTGTTCACCCTGGGCCCGCTGCACCGGCCCGAGCGCGTCGTGGCGCTCGCCGACCCGTCGGGCCGCCCGCTGGACTCCGAGGGCCTGGCCGTCGAACGGGACGGCTCGTACCTGGTCGCCTCCGAGACCGAGCCGTCGGTGCGGCGCTTCGGCGGCGACGGCACACCACTGGCCTCGCTGCCCGTACCGCAGGAGCTCAGGCTCGCCCCGGCGGGCCGCGGGCGCCCCAACCAGACCTTCGAGGGCCTGACCCTCGGCGCCGACGGCCGGCTGCTGACCGCCGCGATGGAGGGTCCGCTGACCGGGGAGGGGACCGACAGCCAGGGGCGGGAGCTGGTGCGCTTCCAGACCTGGCGGCGCTCGGGCGGCGGTGACTTCCGCCTCGCGCGGCAGTACGCGTACCCGCTGGACCGGGGCCTGAACGTGGCCGAGACCGCCGCGCTCGCCGACGGGCGGCTGCTCGTACTGGAGCGGGGCTTCACGGCGGGTGTGGGCAACACCGTCCGGCTCCAGCTGGCCGACCCGCGCCGGGCGGGCCGGGGGCGCCCGATGCCCAAGCGCCTCCTCGCCGACCTGGGCGACTGCCCCTCGCTCGGCGCCCCCGCCAAACAGCCCCAGGCCAATCCGCTGCTGGACAACATCGAGGCCATGGCGGTGGTGGGCCGGGCGCGGGACAAGGGGCTGCGGCTGCTGCTGGCCAGCGACGACAACCAGAGCCCCACGCAGATCACGCGCCTGTACGAGCTGAGCGTGCGGCTGCCCGCGCGCGGGACGCGATGATCTTGCCGCGCGCCTTCTGGAGCCGGGGCATCAGGACGTAGACGACGGTCAGGACGACCAGGGCGCTCAGGACCAGGGTCTGCACGACCATCGGCAGCTCGGCCAGCCAGTCGTGGAAGAGCAGCTCCAGCACGGTCAGGGTCGGGAAGACCGCGAGCCAGATCATCAGGGCCATGTGGTGCTTGGGCGGCGGGCCGGAAGCGGCGGGTGCGGACATGCGAGGACTCCTGTCGTAAATGTCCAACCAAGTGTTTGGAGTTTCGGAAGCTAGCACGGCCGCGGGCCATCTCCAAACGCTTGGTTGGAGATGGCGTACGCTGGGCGCATGGCCTGGGACACCGCACGCACCAAGCAAGCCCTGCTCGACGCCGCCGTGGACGAATTCGCCGAGCACGGCTTCGAGGGCGCCCGCATCGACCGCATCGGCACCCGGGCCGGCGTCAACAAGGAGCGCATCTACCAGTACTTCGGCAACAAGGACAAGCTCTTCGGGCACGTCCTGGAGGCCGAGCTGGAGCGGATCGCCACCACCATCCCCGTCACCGTCGAGCAGGCCGCCGACCTCGGCGACTACGCGGGGCGGCTGTACGACTACCACCGCGCCCGCCCCCAGTTCATCCGGCTGCTGCACTGGGAGGGGCTGCGCGACGGCGGCGGCCCCGCCCTGAAGGAGGCCGAGCGCACCGCCACCTACAACAGCCGCGTACAGGCGCTGGCCCGCGCCCAGAAGGACGGCACGCTCGACGCGGACCTGGACCCCGACGCGCTCTTCTACGCGGTCCTCGCGCTCGGCGCCTGGTGGTTCAGCGTCCCGCAGGCCGTCCGCATGATCTACGGCGGCGAGCCGGGGCCGCGGGCCGAGCGGGCCGCGCTGGTGCGCCTGGTGCGGCGCCTCGCCGGCCAGGACCGGCCCTGACCCCGGGGCGGAGTGCCGCCGCGATCTGACGGCCCATTGTTGCGGCGGGATGAAATCCGCACCTCACGGTGTTGGTGCCTTCCGGTAACGGTCGAGGTGCGGGAGGCAGCGCGTGGCGGGCACGGACGGGGCGGAACAGGGCTGGGTGCGTCGGCTGACGCGCTACTGCTGGCAGTACAGAAAGGACGTGCTGCTCGCACTCGGGTCCTCGCTCGCCGGGATGGCCGTGATGGCACTCGTCCCGCTCGTCCCGAAGCTGATCATCGACGACGTGATCGTCAAGCAGGAGCGCTCGCTCGCCCCCTGGGCGACCCTCCTGATCGTCGCCGCCGTCGTCGTCTACGCACTCACCTACATCCGCCGCTACTACGGCGGGCGCCTGGCCCTGGACGTCCAGCACGACCTGCGCACCCGGATGTTCCGCTCGATCGGCAGGCTGGACGGCAGACGCCAGGACGAGCTGTCCACCGGACAGGTCGTCGGCCGCGCCACCAGCGACCTCCAGCTCATCCAGGGCCTGCTGTTCATGGCCCCGATGATGCTCGGCAACATCCTGCTGTTCGTGATCTCCCTGGTCGTCATGGCGGTGCTCTCACCGCTGCTGACCGTGGTCGCGCTCGCCGTCGCCCCCGCGCTGTGGTGGATCGCCAACCGCAGCCGCAACCGGCTCTTCCCCGCCACCTGGTACGCGCAGAGCCAGGCCGCCACCGTCGCCGGAGTGGTGGACGGCGCGGTCTCCGGCGTCCGCGTCGTCAAGGGCTTCGGGCAGGAGGAGCAGGAGGCCGGCAAGCTGCGCGCGGCGAGCCGCAAGCTGTTCGCGGGCCGGCTGCGCACCGTACGCCTCAACGCCCGCTACACCCCCGCCCTCCAGGCCGTGCCCGCCCTCGGCCAGGTCGCCATGCTCGCCCTCGGCGGCTGGATGGCCACCCAGGGCCAGATCACGCTCGGCACCTTCGTCGCCTTCTCCACCTACCTCGCCCAGCTCGTCGGCCCGGTGCGGATGCTCGCCATGATGCTGACCGTCGGGCAGCAGGCCAGGGCCGGTGTGGAGCGGGTCTTCGAACTGATCGACACCGAGCCGGTCATCAAGGAGCGCGTCGGCGCGCGCGAGCTGCCCGCCGACGCGCCCGCCACCGTCGAGTTCGACCGGGTCTCCTTCGGGTACGGGGACCAGGGCGGCACCGCCCGCCCCGTACTGGAGGACTTCTCACTGCGCATCGAGCCAGGCGAGACCGTCGCCGTGGTCGGCACCTCCGGCAGCGGCAAGTCCACCGTCTCGCTGCTGCTGCCGCGCTTCTACGACGCGAGCAGCGGCACGGTCAAGGTCGGCGGCCACGACGTACGCGACCTGACCCTGGCCTCGCTGCGCGCCGCCATCGGCCTGGTCCCCGAGAGCAGCTTCCTCTTCTCCGACTCCATCCGCGACAACATCGCCTACGGCCTGCCGGACGCCACCGACGAGCAGATACGCACCGCCGCCCGCGCCGCCCAGGCCGACGGCTTCATATCCGGGCTGCCGCACGGCTACGACACCGAGGTCGGCGAGCAGGGCCTGACCCTCTCCGGCGGCCAGCGCCAGCGCATCGCCCTCGCCCGCGCCATCCTCACCGACCCCCGCCTGCTGGTCCTGGACGACGCCACCTCCGCCGTGGACGCCCGCGTCGAGCATGAGATCCACGAGGCGCTCAAGGGCGTGATGGCGGGCCGTACGACCCTGCTCATCGCCCACCGCGCCTCCACCCTGGCCCTCGCCGACCGGGTCGCCGTCCTGGACGGCGGGCGCCTGGTGGACATCGGCACCCAGGAGGAGCTCCAGCGCCGCTGCGGGCTGTACCGGCGGCTGCTGACCGACCCCGACGAGCTGGGCGGAACCCGGCGCGACCCGGCGGGCCTGGCGGGGGCCCCGGGCTTCGACGGGGAGTCCGCCGCCACCGGGCTGCTGGCCCCCGAGGCGCCCGCCGTGCCCGCCGCCCGCCGGGAGACCGGCGGGGTCACCCCCGAGCTGTGGGTGCGTACCGCGGACGATCCCGGCAAGACCGCGTCGGGCCCGTCGACCACCGCACCGCCCCCGCCGGGCGTGCACAGCGCCATGGCCGGCATGCCGGCCACCCCCGAGCTGCTGGCCCAGGTGGCCGCGCTGCCGCCCGCCACCGACACCCCCGCCGTCGACGAGCAGCAGGCCGCCCGCGCCGAGAGCTCCTACGGACTGCGCCGCCTGCTGCGCGGCTTCGGCAGGCCCCTGCTGCTCGCCCTCCTGCTGGTGGCCGTCGACGCGGTCTGCGGGCTGCTGCTGCCGGTGCTGATCCGGCACGGCATCGACGACGGCGTACAGCGCGCCCTGATGAGCGGGGTGTGGACGGCCGCCGGGCTGGCCCTGCTGGTCGTGCTCGGCCAGTGGGCCGCGCAGGTCGGCTCCAACCGCTTGACGGGCCGTACCGGCGAGCGCGTCCTGTACGCGCTGCGTGTGAAGATCTTCGCCCAGCTCCAGCGGCTCGGCCTGGACTACTACGAGCGCGAGCTGACCGGCAAGATCATGACCCGGATGACCACGGACGTGGACGCCCTGTCCACGTTCCTGCAGACCGGGCTGGTCACCGCCGTCGTCTCGCTGCTGACCTTCTTCGGCATCCTCGTCGCCCTGATCACCATCGACGTCCAGCTCGCGCTCGTCGTCTTCGCCACCCTGCCGCCGCTGGTCATCGGCACGTACTTCTTCCGCAAGCAGAGCGTGAAGGCCTACGAGCTGGCGCGCGAGCGGATCAGCGCGGTCAACGGCGACCTGCAGGAGTCGGTGGCCGGGCTGCGCATCGTGCAGGCCTTCCGCCGCGAGCGCACCGGCGCCGAGCGTTTCTCCGAGCGCAGCGCCGGCTACCGGCAGGCCCGTATCCGCGGCCAGTTCCTGATCTCCGTCTACTTCCCCTTCGTCCAGCTGCTGTCCTCGGCGGCGGCCGCGCTGGTGCTGATCGTCGGCGCCGGGCGGGTCAGCGAGGGCACCCTGACGGCGGGCGCCCTGGTCGCCTACCTGCTCTACATCGACCTGTTCTTCGCCCCCGTACAGCAGCTCTCGCAGGTCTTCGACGGCTACCAGCAGGCCGCCGTCTCGCTCGGCCGCATCCAGGAGCTGCTGCGCGAGCCGACGAGTACCCCCGCAGCGCACAAGCCGCGCGCGGTCGAGGAGTTGCGCGGCGAGATCGTCTTCGAGGACGTGCACTTCCGGTACGGGAGCGCCGATCCCGACAAGGCGGCGGAGACGGCGCTGAGCGGCATCGACCTGAGAATCCCCGCAGGGCAGACCGTCGCCTTCGTCGGCGAGACCGGCGCGGGCAAGTCCACCCTGGTCAAGCTGGTGGCCCGGTTCTACGACCCGACCTCGGGCGCGGTCCGCGTGGACGGCCACGACCTGCGCGAGCTGGACCTGACCGGCTACCGGCACCGCCTGGGCGTGGTCCCGCAGGAGTCCTACCTCTTCCCCGGCACCGTCCGCGACGCCATCGCCTACGGGCGGCCGGAGGCGAGCGACGCCGAGGTGGAGGCGGCGGCCAGGGCGGTCGGCGCGCACGACATGATCGCCACGCTGGACGGCGGCTACCTCCACGAGGTCGCCGAGCGCGGCCGCAACCTCTCCGCGGGCCAGCGCCAGCTGATCGCCCTGGCCCGCGCCGAACTCGTCGACCCCGACGTGCTGTTGCTCGACGAGGCGACCGCCGCCCTGGACCTGGCGACCGAGTCCCTGGTCAACCAGGCCACCGACCGGCTGGCCGGGCGCCGTACGGCCGGCCCCTCGCCCGACCGCCGCCCCTCATCGAGCGCTTACGCGCGCACCACCTTGATCGTCGCCCACCGCCTGACCACGGCCGCCCGCGCGGACCGCGTGGTGGTGCTGCACCGGGGCCGCGTCGTGGAGGACGGATCGCACGCCCAACTCCTGGAGCAGGGCGGGCGCTACGCCAAGCTGTGGCGGGCCTTCACGGGCGAGGCGGAGTCGGTGGCGGCCTGAGGGGGCTGTGTCCGAGGGGGCCTTGCGAGAGGGCTTTGCGAGAGGGCCTTGTCCGAGGGGCTGCGCCTGAAAGGGCCCGCCCCCGGCGGCCCGGGGCCGCTCCGGTGCCGGGAGGTGGCCCGGGGCGAGTCCGCTGTTTCTGCGCGCACCACTGATCGTTCCGGCGCATACCGCGCACTCGTGAGAGTCGGTACAAAAAGGGTCTGGTCGCGGCGGGGGCCCACCGGATAAGTTCAGCGCGACTTTTGCGAACCCCAGGGGAGGGTGCATGCGCAAGGCGCTCAGATGGCTGCTGTCGCTCACCGTGCTCATAGGCACGGTGAGCGCCGGCACGGCCTCGGCGGGGGCGGCCACCGCCGCCGGGCCGAGGGCCACCGCCGACATCAAGGACCGGATCCTGGCGATTCCGGGGATGAGCCTCATCGAGGAGAAGCCGGTCCAGGGCTACCGCTTCTTCGTGCTGAACTACAAGCAGCCCGTCGACCACCGGCACCCCCGCAAGGGGAGCTTCCAGCAGCGCATCACGCTGCTGCACAAGTCCGTGGAGCGGCCCACGGTCTTCTTCACCTCCGGCTACAACGTCAGCACCGAGCCCCGGCGCAGCGAGCCGACGCAGATCATCGACGGCAACCAGGTCTCGATGGAGTACCGCTACTTCACTCCGTCCCGGCCGCAGCCCGCGAACTGGAAGAAGCTGGACATCTGGCAGGCCGCCAATGACCAGCACCGCATCTTCGAGGCGCTGAACGAGATCTACGACCGCAACTGGATCGCCACCGGCGGCAGCAAGGGCGGCATGACGGCGACGTACTACCGCCGCTTCTTCCCCGACGACATGGACGGCACGGTCGCCTACGTGGCGCCCAACGACGTCAACAACGACGAGGACTCCGCCTACGACCGGTTCTTCGCGACGGTGGGCACCGCGCAGTGCCGCGGCGATCTCGCCAAGATCGAGCGGGAGGCGCTGCTGCGCCGCGGCGAGATGGTCAAGCGGTACCAGAAGTGGGCGCTGAAGGAGGGCAAGTCCTTCAAGCTGATCGGCAACGCCGACCGCGCCTACGAAGTCCTCGTGACGGACCTGGTGTTCGGCTTCTGGCAGTACCAGCCGGCCGCCACCGCCTGCCCGCAGGTGCCCAAGACCACGGCGACCAACGACGAGCTGTGGAAGTGGATCGACACCGTCGGCGGCTTCGAGAGCTACACCGACCAGGGCCTGGAGCCGTACCTGCCGTACTACTACCAGGCGGGCACCCAGCTCGGTGAGCCCGGCTACGCGTACCCGAACGTCAAGGACCTGCTGCAGTACCCGGGCATCAACAACTCCCGGTCCTTCGTGCCCAAGGACATCCCGATGGCCTTCGACAAGCGTGCGATGCGCGACATCGACCGGTGGGTCAAGCGGGACGCCGAGCGGATGATGTTCGTCAACGGGCAGTTCGACCCGTGGAACTCCGAGCACTTCACGCCCGGTCGGGGCTCGGAGGACACCTACCTGTTCACCGTTCCCGGCGGCAACCACGGCGCGAACATCGCCAAGCTGCCCGCCAAGGAGCGCGCCAAGGCCACCAGCGAGCTGCTGGACTGGGCGGATGTGAACGACGAGGCCCTCGCCAAGCAGCGCACGGCGCAGCCGCTGGCGCCGTTCAGCAAGCAGCTGGACAAGCGGGAGATCGAGCGGACGCCGGTGCTGCGGCCGTAACGGTTCATCCGTAATCACCGCTGTGCGCCGGGCAGTTGACCGGCGCGGCACTCACCGAAGGCGGCGGGCGCACCCTATGGGGGCCCCGCCGCCGAGCTGTACGTACAGCACGGTGTCGGCGGGGCAGTCGGACCGGGCGCCGACCGCCGCGCTCACCTTGTACTGCGGGGCCCGCGTCCCCGACCCGTCGCACGCCGTCTCCCGGACCTGGCCGCGCTGCGCGGAGTAGACGCAGTCGCCCACGATGGTGCGCGGACCGCCGCCCCCGCCCGGGTCGCCGGGGTGCGGGAGTTCGAGGTTGCGCATGCACGCGTAGCCCTGCGGCACCGCGCCGTCGCCGTTCTCGTCGGCGTCCGGGCGGTGTTCGCTGATGTGCAGCACGAAGTCCGTACGGTCCGGGCACAGCGGCCCGTCCGCCTGGCTGCCGTCGTAGCGCGCCAGCACACTGGCCGCGGCCTTCTCGCTCGTACAGGACACCTCGTGGAAGACCGTACGGCCCCGGGTGCTGCACGCGCCGCGCGCCAGGAAGGTGACGGCGGTGGGCGGGACGCCGGGGGAGTGCGTGGCGGCGGGCGGCTCCTGCTGCCGGCAGGCGGGCGCGGCGGGGGCCAGCAGGAGCAGCGCGAGGACCGGGGCCGCCGTGCGGCAGCGCCGGGAGGTACCCGTGAACCGGGCGCGCATCTCGCGCACTTCTCGCCGAACCCGCCCACGCATCGCGGCCCCCCTGCATCCCCGTGCCTGGGTCCCCTGCCTGGATTCCCGTGCGGGCACCCCCAGCGTGACCCGCGCTCACGGGCGCACGCCAGGCGCAGGGGACGCATTGCGCACGGGGTACGGGGCGCGCGGTAGGGGCCGTACGGAGCGCGCCGTACGGGTGGCCGGTCCGCGCGCCGCGCCGCGGCCGTCCCGACAGGACGGCCCGCGCCCGGTCAGTAGGACAGCCCGTGCCAGGTCAGTAGGACAGCCCGTGCCAGGTCAGTAGGACAGCCCGTGCCCGAGCGGGAAGAGCACCGCCGAGGGATCGCCCGCGCGCATCACCGGCACCGGGAGCCTGCCCTGCGGGTCCCGCCGGCCCGCGATCACCCGTGCCGCGGCCCGCAGTTCCACATCCGTCCACGAGTAGCTCGCCAGCGCCGCCCGCACCCCCTCCAGCTGCGCGATGTCGTAAGGGTTGCGGACCGCCAGCTGCACCACGGGTCTGCCGGTGGCCAGCAGCGCCCGCACCAGCGCCCGCTGCGCCGAGCCCGCCGTGACGTTGTAGGTCGCCACCACGGCCGCGTCCCGCTCGCCCAGCGCCGCCACCGCCTGCTGGATCACGGCAGCGGAGGGCGCGGTCCCGGTCGGCAGCGCGGTGGCCGTGAAGCCCAGCTCGGTGAGCGCCCTGGCCAGGACGGCGGTGGGCGGGCCGCCGGTGCCCGACGGCGCGGCCGCGTCGGCGCCGGCCACCAGCACCCTGCGGTGCGCCCGGCGCGACAGCGGCAGCAGCCTGCCCTCGTTGACCAGCAGGGTGGTGGTGCGCTCCGCGATCCGGTCGGCGGTGGCCAGATGGCGCCGTACGCCCACGGTGCGGTCCACGGCCCGGCCGGTGGTGTACGGGTCCTCGAACAGGCCGCGCCGCTCCTTGAGCCGCAGGACGCGCAGCACCTTCGTGTCGATGTCGCGCTCGCTCAGCTCGCCCTCGCGCACGGCCTTGAGGACCGCCTGGTGGGCGACGGAGAGATGCGGCGGGTTCAGCAGCTGGTCGACGCCCGCCTTCAGGGCCAGTACGGGCACCCGCGCGTCGCCGTACTTGGTCCGTACGCCCTCCATGCCCAGAGAGTCGGTCACCACCACCCCCTCGAAGCCCAGGCGTTCGCGCAGGATGCCGGTGAGGATCGGACGGGAGAGGGTGGCCGGGTCCTCGGACGGATCGAAGGCGGGGACCACGATGTGCGCCGTCATGACCGAGTCGATACCGGCGTCGACGGCGGCCCGGAAGGGCGGCGCGTCCAGGCGCTCCCACTGCTCGGCGGTGTGGTGGATGTAGGGGAGCCCGATGTGGCTGTCGGTGTCGGTGTCGCCGTGCCCGGGGAAGTGCTTGGCCGTCGCGGCGACTCCCGCGCTCTGATAGCCCGCCACCTCGGCGGCCACCAGGCGGGCGGCGGCCTTGGGGTCGGCGCCGAAGGACCGTACGCCGATCACCGGGTTGGCGGCGTTGACGTTGACGTCGGCGACCGGCGCGTAGTTCTGCCGGATGCCCATCGCGTACAGCTCCCGGCCCGCTGTGTGGCCGAGCGTACGGGCGTCCTCGCGGGAGCCGCCCGCGCCCAGCGCCATCGCGCCGGGGAAGAGGGTGGCGGGCGCGCCGACACGGGCGACGATGCCGTGCTCCTGGTCGGTGGATATCAGCAGCGGTACGGGGACGCGCTGGGCGGCCGCGGCCCGCTGGATGCCGTTGGACAGCTCGGCTATCTGGTGCGGCTCGCGGGTGTTGTGCGCCCAGCCGAAGTAGATGATGCCGCCGACGTGGTACTTGGCGATCAGCTCGGCGGCGTTGGCGACGCCGATCTCCTTGCGGTTGGCCTCGACGTCGGCCGGGTCGGGGTCGGTCGCGGAGTGCCCGTACACCCGCATGACGAAGAGCTGGCCGACCTTTTCCTCCAGGGACATCCGCTCGACGGTGCGGCGCAGCCGGTCGTGGCCGCGCGGGACGGCCGAGGCGTGCGCCTGGCCGCCGGCTCCCGTGGTGCAGGCGGCGGCCGCGGCCGCTGGCGCCGCGGCG